>JBGPAN010000239.1:0-6504 GCA_041480785.1 Bacteroidota bacterium
ATAGTCTTCACCGTAACTCGTGTTCGGCAGCATCACCTGACGTAACAGAGATGCGTTGAACGCACGGGGAGCTCCTAGTCCGTTGATCCTCAGCGCATTGTTTCGTCCATTCTCAGGTGTCCATTCCCGATGATCGATCAGCCCCGGAGGAAGTTCTTCGAGCTTCATGTTCACGAGCTTGTACGACCCGATGACCATGGCGTACTCGCCGCCACGGAATACATCGACGATCTTCTGAATCGTATCGGTCCCACTGTAGATGTCGTCCGAATCAAGCTGGATGGCATAGCGACCGCAGTGTGCAGAAAGGATTGCCTCGTTCCAGCAGCCTCCAATTCCAAGATCGTGCCGGGAAGGGATAATGTGTTTCAGGAACGGGGATTGGGCGGCAAGGTCCTTCAGGATTCTCGTGGTTCCGTCGGTGGAATAATTGTCGACAACGATGAGGTTGAAGGAGTCATCGAATTTTTGTTGGAGGACGCTGTTGACGGCATCGGCGATTGTGTGCTCCCGGTTTCGCACTGGGATGACCACACTGGCCTCGACAGGGAATCGTTCATCAGATTTCGGCACTGCCTTGAATTGCGGAGCCAGATACACGTCCACGTTTTTCAGATGCTGTGTCGCCACACTCTCCATTTCTTTCTGCACAGCCTGATTCCGCGGGTCAACATAGTCGAAGAGTTTTTCGCCGGTTAGACGCAGATCAGATTCCACTTTTGTATAGAGATATTCTTGAATGTGGAAAAAACCATGAGCGACCGAAACCTTCAATCGCAGGTCGTACAGCCCGGCCGCCTCCACATCTGCAACATCACCATAGACAGAGAGTGTCTCTCTCACTGCAGACATCGAGAAGAGAAGAAGTGCGCCAAAATCGAAATTGTCCCGGATACTGCCAAACTGGTAGTCGATAACCGGATGCTCCGACCGAATGCCCTTCTTGACTTCAAAATAGTCGGCATAGCACATCCCGGCGGACGTCTGCTGAGCAATACTCACGAATCGTTCGAGTGCAGCCTGACCGAGTTGAAACTCCTGCGACTGCGAGACGAAAAGGAAATAGTCGGATTGAAGTTTCTTGAGAATACTGTTGAGTGTTTTTCCAGAGGTGAGTGTGGAGGAAACGATCCCCTCACACTTCTGTTGGCAGCCCGTATACTGGCCGTCGTGGACGACAAAGATCCTCTCCACCAGCGCTGACTCGATGAACTGCCGAAGTGTCGATTCGAAATGCGGCTGCGTCGAGTAAGGGAGAGCGACGGAGATCAAACTCATAGCTGGTCCTGTGCCGAGCGCATTGAAAGAAGAACTGCACCGTATGTCGGAGTGGCTTCGGGTACTATGACACTGACTTGAGGCATCGAGAATGTAATCTTTTGAGTGAGGATCTTCTTGTACACATTTTCATTACTGATCAGACTGCCAATGAATGCAACGGGAATCTTCGCTCTGGCGCCCTTCGACTCTTCTATTCTGTCGACGAGGACCCGGACGTGTTCAAATATTTCGAAGGTCGCTTTGTTGAGAATCCGCTGGCACTCGGCGTCCTTTGCTTCAGCTGCTTCAATTACAAGCGGAGCGACTGTTGCGACATCGAAGTTGTTGCGATAGATAGCTCCGATGATCTTCTCGTGGTTCGAAAGTCCGAACCGGCGATCAATGAGCTCTGTCAACAGTGTTGGTTTGCCACGACCATCCACGTGTTTCGTCACGGCATTCAGGCCATCGCGTCCGATGGTGTACCCGCTTCCCTCATCTCCAAGGATTCGCCCCCATCCCCCAGCGCGGTGTGTGACTCCTTTATGATCTTTTGCAAGGGCGAACGACCCCGTTCCTGCGATGATGATGATTCCCGGCTTTCCCTTGAATGCACCTTCTAGGGCGACGCGGCCGTCGGTCTCAATACCCACCCACCCCATCACTGCCTTGCGCTTTTTGGCTTCATTGGCAATCGCAGCTTTCACCTGATCTTTGTCCCCTTCCCTCCCGGCTCCTGCCAAACCGGCAACAAGAGATACGACGTCGCCCGTTTTGCATCCTGCGCGGCCAGAGAGCTCTTCTGCCAGACCTACAATAACCTCCGCAACCTTTTCGAATCCCACGATTTGCGGGTTAGTGGGTCCTCCCGTTTCCTCCGCCAGCACATTGCCGTTCAGATCGCTGATCATCGCAGCGGTCTTCGTGGCGCCACCATCCATTCCTATGACGAATTGTTTCTTGGTCATAAAACTCCTGCAGAAAGTAGACATATTTGAAAGTAAAATCAAGAAAAGTGGTTTCAAGAGAAACGATGGCTATCACATTCGGAGAAGTCTCTCCGCGTTGCCCTTTCACGGAATCTTCGTTATACTGTCTACCCGAGGTCATTTGTTCTTCATTTGTGACAATTTGCTCTTGGAGATGATTCGCACATGAACCTCGAACGCGAATCCTGCTTCCAACGAACAAGAACCGGAACAAAGACAGAGTCGCCTGAAATCACTTATCCATTCGGCCCAGCAACGTTCCAGATTCCCAAAGAGTTTTACCACAGCCGGAGAAAGAGGGAGAGAAGGAAAACCATGAAAAGCGTTTTAAGCATGCTCTTGATCGCCATAGCCATTGGATTTGTCACCAGTGCGATGGCCCAGCAACACAAAGCTTCGAATTTTTCGCTGAAGTCCGCTGATGGCACCTCATATGAACTCAGCAAATATAGGGGTAAGGTCGTCGTCGTCAACTTTTGGGCGACATGGTGCGGTCCGTGCAGAAAAGAAATCCCCGATTTCATCGAGGCCTACAAGAAATACAAGAGCAAAGGGCTGGAGATCATAGGAATCTCTCTGGATCAGGATGGATGGACCAAGGTGACGCCCTACGTCAAACAGAGCAACATCAATTATCCTGTGGTGTTGGGTGATCAACAGGTCGTCGAAAACTACGGCGGATTCAATGCAATCCCGACGACATTCATCGTCGACAGGAATGGGAACATCGTTGATCAGCGTACTGGAACGATGAGCCTCAAAGAACTGGAAGCCAAGCTGAAACCCTTGCTCAAAACGCCCGCCAGCACAATGTAAGGAAACGTTTACATGACCCTCTTGAATCTCAACGCTCGTTGGCGGGCCATTTTCCTGTTTCTCACATGCTTGTTTCTGGTCGCCCAGTTATCTGCCCGGCAAATTGGCAGCTCAAGCGAAAGCAAGGTCGACCTCAGTTCAAAGCTCTCTGTAGATAAGGCTGCGGCAGGATCGACATTCAAGGTGGCCGTGGTTCTGAAGATTGCTGAAGGTTGGCACATTAATTCACACACGCCAACCTACGACTACCTCATCGGGACAACTCTCGAGCCCATTCAGCGCGAAGGGGTCATCGTGACGGATGTCCGATATCCCACAGGGGAGAAGACCAAGTTCGGCTTTGCGGAAGACTCATTAAGTGTCTATCAAGGGAGCCCGACAATCTTCTTCACCGTCAAGCTCTCCGAAAAAATCCCCCTTGGAAAAGACACGCTGCGCGCCAAGGTAGAAGTTCAGTCGTGCAACAATCAGGTCTGCCTGGCCCCAGCGTCCATAGACGTATTCATCCCCATAGAAATTGTGGGAGCAGGTGAGAAAACAAATCAGATCAACGATGACATCTTCTCCACATACACAAGTCAGGGGAGTACACCGACAGGCGGAACAAAAAGCGAGATTAGCCAACTCTTTGAAGAGAAGGGGTCCCTTGTCGCATTCCTGGCGATCTTCGTCATCGGACTTGCGCTAAACCTGACGCCGTGCGTCTACCCGATGTTGTCCGTCACCGTCTCCTTGTTCGGCGCGCAAACGGAGACCAACTCGGTCAAGGTCTTCTTCAAAGCGACGACGTACGTGTTGGGCATAGCGACCATGTACACGGTTCTCGGAGTGAGCGCCGCTCTCAGCGGGACACTGTTCGGGAGCTGGCTCCAAAGTCCCTGGGTCCTCGGAGGCATTGGCCTTCTGCTGCTGGGCCTTTCCCTGAGCAGCTTTGGACTGTACCAGATACAAATGCCATACTGGCTGACGAACAAACTCGGCGGGACCACAGGAACGGGATTGATCAGCCTGTACCTTTCGGGTCTTGTCGTCGGTGTCTTCGCCGCACCGTGTATCGGTCCGCCTGTGATCGCGTTGCTCACGCTTGTGAGCTCGAAGGCCGATCCTGTCTTTGGCTTCTGGGTGTTTTTCACTCTCTCTCTCGGTCTCGGATTTCCATATCTCATTCTCGGTACGTCTTCCGGAATGATAAAGAAGATTCCGCGATCCGGCGCGTGGCTGGTTTGGGTCGAGAGAATCTTCGGCGTCATCCTGAGCGCCGCCGGATTGTTCTATCTCTCGCTGGCGTTCATGCCAAAACTCTCCGCCTTCGTCATTCCAGCCGCTTTGATTTTCGGTGGCATCTATTTAGGATTCCTCGAACGGTCGGGGAAAGAGAAGAAGAGCCTTCAGTGGTTCAAGTGGGCGTTCGGGGTCATCGCTGTCGTGTTTGGCCTCTTGAGCGTGAATGCTCTGCGCGAACCAGGGATGCGCTGGGAACAATTCTCCGAATCAAAAATCTCTGACGCGAAGACTCACAACAAACCGGTGGTGATGGACTTCTACGCGGACTGGTGCATCCCCTGCCTCGAACTTGACCGTAAGACATTTACCGACGCAGACGTTATTGATGCGACAAAGGAGTTTATCCGGTTGAAGGTGGATTTGACGCATTTCGATTCTCCGGATTCGGAAGCACTTCGCAAGAAGTTCAACATAGCGGGAGTCCCAACCGTTGTCTTCCTCAACAAGAACGGACAGGAAGTACTGAATTCGCGCGTCGTGGGGTACATTCCGCCTAAGGAATTCGTTGAGCGAACCAAACCTGCCATTACTGCTGGGCTGTAGAGGGTGACCTTCAGAAACGTCCTACAGATCTGCCGACCTTCTCATCAATGAGCTGCGAACGATAGTTTGACAATCATGGCGCACACTCCAATGAGGACTCCTCAGAGACGATTCTATGTTGATGAAGCAGTCTATTTTGTCACTACCGTCACACATGGCCGTAGTCCGTTCTTTCAAGAACCAATCTTCGCGGACCTCTTCGTTGTTGATTTGTGGTTCGCACACAAGGTCAAGGAATTCAGGCTGTACGGATATACACTTGTGAACGATCACGTACATCTCTTGATCCAACCATATGGATCAAGCAACATCTCAGACGTCATGGGTTCCTTGAAGCGTAGTGTGTCTCGTGATATCAATGATATGATCCAGAACAGACCTCGCACTCGTATCTCTGCAGGGGACGATTCGAATCGTCCCCTCCCGACGGATGGTGAAACTGCGAGGGCCGGTATCGAAGCAATGAGATCCGCTCACCCAACCTTGGGTGCTGCAGCCCTCGAGCGACACTTTCAATTGATGCGCGATCTTCGAGCCAGATTCGGAACAGGCTCCCAGATCGGATCCCGAACCACTGAATTCCGCTGGCAAAAATCTTTCTACGACCATATCATCAGAGGCGAGGAGGATTTCTCAAAACATCTCGAATACATATACGGCAACGCTGTCAAACACAAGTTGACGACAGCAGCAGAAGACTGGCGTTGGATGCGGGTTTTCGGAATGGACGAACCAAAAGTACATCAATGACGACGAACAGTCATCGCTCCGATACTGGCAGAACACCGAACCGCCTTATCCACGAGAAAAGCCCGTATCTTCTTCAACATGCGCACAATCCTGTCGATTGGTTTCCATGGGGTGAGGAGGCATTCCAGAAGGCCCGGCTTGAAGACAAGCCGATCTTCCTGTCGATCGGATACTCAACATGCTACCGGTGCCATGCGATGGAACGGGAGGTGTTTGAGAATGAATCCATTGCAGCTCTGATGAACCAGATGCTTGTTTGTGTCAAAGTCGATCGCGAGGAGCGGCCGGACATCGACCGAGTCTACATGTCCGCTCTCCAGGCGATGATGGGAAGCGGCGGCTGGCCGATGTCCATGTTTCTGACTCCGGATCTCAAACCATTCTTTGGAGCAACGTACATCCCTCCCACCGATCAATTAAAGAGGCCAGGATTTCCTCAGATCCTCGAACGTATCCACGAAGTCTGGACAACCGATCGGGCTCAGGTGCTTGAGGCAGGACAACGGATCAGCGAGTATTTGCAGCAGATGACATCTTCGACGCCACAACCGATTGATGTGGACCAAAGGGCTCTTGATGTTTGCTTCGATTACTTCCGCAACAACTAAGATTCCGTAAACGGCGGATTCGGCAATGCCCCCAAGTTTCCGAGACCCGCTGTGTTCAATTTCCTCCTTCGGTACTATGTCCGGACAAAGAACCAGCAAGCGCTGGAGATGACTCTCCAAACTCTCCGCACGATGGCACGAGGAGGAATGCACGACCACATCGGAGGTGGATTCCATCGATATGCTACAGATGAGCGATGGCATGTGCCCCACTTCGAGAAGATGCTCTATGACCAGGCCCAGCTTGCAGTGAG
>JBGPAN010000240.1:0-6489 GCA_041480785.1 Bacteroidota bacterium
GAAAGGAAAACCAGCTTGTAGGCAAAGTAGGCTGAGTCGTGCGGAGGAGGATCGATCGAATTCGGCCACGCGGAACCATCAAGTTGAAAATGTCCTGCACCGGTCGTCTGGGTGTCTGCATCCGTCTGGAAATCGACCATGAGCGCCAGCACCCGGACAGTGTCCTGACTCCCAAGGTTTCGGGCAGACTCAAGCGATACGGATTGATCCAATCCAGCCCGCAGTAGGCTCATACCGGCGACCCTAGCTTTTGACGATTGCTGAGGTCGCACCTGCCCAAATGCCGCGGTGCTGCAAAGAATGAGCCAAACAACGAGGCGACGTACTGGCATGACTCTCCAGGTTGCTCCGTGAATAAAAATCCAACGAGTCGATTCAGTTCGTTGGAGTCGCTCCAGTTGCTTGCGACAGACCTCCCCATGAAATGAGCAACGTGAATCGCAGCGTTTCGCCTAGAGGGTGTTGCGCTTCGAATGTGCTGATGTAGCTGAAATCGAAGCCGTAAATGTCGTACCGGATGCCTGCGCCGAAGGTGAGGAACTTTCGGTTGCCATACTGCGGGTCCTCATAGAAAAACCCTCCTCGCAATCCGATCCATTTCGGGGAACCGTACCAGTATTCAAATCCCACGCTCGATGTGAACTCACGCAGTTCTTCCGCCAGAGACTTATCGGTCCACGATGTGAAAATCGCTTTGTAGAACGGGTCACTTGTTCCATCCCCACGGTTGTGGACCAGCAGCTTGTTCACATCGACAATCGCGACGAGATTGTTGTACTCGCTCGTAAGAATCTTATACCCCAAGCCAAAGCGCAGATTCGTCGGGAGCGGATCTGACTGTGCTCTGTCGATGTAGCTCATTTGCGGGCCGAGGTTGGAGAGATTGAAGCCGGCGCTGAAATGTTCACCGATATCCAAACCGGTAAAGGGAATCTCCAACGTTGTTGGTTTGTAGAGCAGACCGACGTCGAAGCTGAAATCGGAAGCGATGCCTTTCCCCTGTTCTTCGGCAGTTCCGAATGGCGACAGGCGGCTATAGATGAAACGTCCATTGATCCCGAGACCGAGCACATTTGACAGCTTGGTGGAATACCCGGCGGTAATGGCGAACTCGTACGCCTTGAAGGTCTCCAGGACCGTGGGATCATTCTCCGTTCTGTTGAACGTCCCAAGGTTCAGGTATGTGATGCTCGCAGCGACCGTCCCGTCCAACTCTGGCATCTGTCGACGGTAAACGAGGTAGTCGATGAAAAGGTCGGAGAGGTTGAATGCTGGCAGCCAGTTTGCGTGCGAAATGCTGATCTCCGAACCTTCTTGAAAGGCCAGCCCTGCCGGGTTCCAATAGAGTGCCGACGCGTCATCCGCGAGAGCAACCCCACCTTCGCCCATCCCACTGGCGCGGGAGTTTGGCGCGATCAACAGAAAAGGAACTGCCGACGTCGAGACCTGGGCATCCAGCATTTGGGTCCCTGCAAGCAGAAGCACAACCGCACACCCAACGAGTTTCTTTACCATGACAAACATCCTCCTAAGAAATTGAAATCTCCGAAACAGTCTTCATCGGAGCAATTAAGTTACTCGCTTTTCTTCTAATTTTCAACCAACCTTAAGATTATGCAGGATGAAGACTCTAAAGGTATCTTCATTCACCAGCTTGCCCTTCAGACACTACCGAAGAACTGCCAGTTTTCCAATCACTTCACTCGTCGATGTTCTATCGAGTGATTTTGCGATGACCCGATACAGATACACGCCATTCGCCAGCTCACTCCCATCACGGTCCCGGCCATCCCATGGGATCTGAACGAATCGATCGACGATGGATGACGCCTCAAGAGTCTGAATCAATCGTCCGGCAACAGTGTAGACTTTGATCTCGATGTCAATCGGATCGTTAGACGTTCGCTGAAACGTGAACGTCGTCGCACGCGCAAATGGGTTCGGGACATTGAAGACATTGTAGAGAGAAAGTTGCGACGTCGCGCGAACCTCGAAGAACGCATCGGCGGACGACGAGTTGTTGTAGATGTCCCAGGCTTTGACGGAGATCGTGTGCCGTCCTTCAGGAAGAGCGATAAACTGATAGCGGATTTGCCCGCTCTGATATGTATCAAGATTTCCGCGATAGTAACCCGTCAGGTCAAACGTCTTCTGCGAACCGTCGAGCGTCGCTTCCAACTTATGCCCGATCCCTGCCGTCGAGGTATTGATACCGCTGCTGTCAACAAGATCGACGATCATTGTCGCGTCGGGGGAAATGACTCCCCCTGTGTGAGAAGACTGGTCGTCGAAGTAGATCTTGATGCTCGGCCCCGTCGTGTCAACGGCTGCAACCGATGTTCCCGTGATCGAGAAATTTTCTGTATATCCAACGGCGTCCGTGGAATCATTCGAAGCGTACAATGCGATTCTCGACCGATCGTTTCCGTACGAGACATCCTTTGGGATCGGGAAGGTTCCTTGCACATTGCCATTGCGCACCGAAATCTGACCGCGGTAGATCAGGCTGCCATTCATGACGAAGGAGAAATCTCCCCATCCGGGCAATGTTACAGGCACTGTTCTTTTCGAATCGTACACCTCGAGCAGCGCCTGACCGCGGAGAGAAGTGGGGGTCGATCCGTCGGATTTTTTCACGCTTCCGGAGACTCTGACTTTCGAGAGAGCCCCCGCAGTGACAAGTGAATCGGCGTTTTGTCCGTTGACACTATCGATGGACACAATGCCCCGCGGAACGGCGAGCCGCATCGTCGGGTCTGCGAGAAGGTGATGCTTCTGGTCGTTCGTGCTATTCAGGATTTGTTTCGTCTGCCACATTGCATCACCGAGCCGTACCGGCTTGCCCTGAGAATCCATCTTGAGGAGATTGTCGTAGAAAGCCTCGTTGAGTATCGCATTATCGCCCGAGTACACCACTCGATCTGGCGTCACTTCAGCGACGGCGCCGCGGTCAGCCATCAGCAGCAATTGCTCTCCCGCGCTCACGTCCGATGGCGGCGGGTCATCATACCGTGCAAAATCACATGTCGCTGCGACCAGGAAGAACAGTTTTCCTTTGTTATTGAGAAGAGGAAAATCCTGGGAGACCGAGAAGACATTTTCGTGCGCCCATTGCTGCGTGTTTCCGTGGCCAGTCCAATTCAGAATCGCGGTCCCCGTGTTGATGGCCTCATCGATCGCCATATTTGCCGTTGGCTTCGTGCGCCCGGTTGATGTGTTCACGATGGGATATTGAACGATGAAGATTTTTTCTTTGGTAAAGCTGTCGGGTGTGTGTAACTGTGCCAGCTCTTCCGCCTGCGACGTGTGAGTGGCGAAATCGTCCCCCGTAGACGTCAGGCCGTCATCAGCAACGAAGGTTATCCTATTGCGCCACGAATCAAATCCTGCATTTGATTCATACGAAATAATCTTGTTCACGACGGTCTGCGCATCGGTCAACGACCTGATCGGCAGGCGCCCGACTGCCATCGAAATCCTGTCAACGGTCGGGTCAAGGAAGACATAGAAATCATCGCTCGCCAGGGTCAGGATCTGGACGTTCGATTCCAGCGTCTCGTACGGCGGTACCCAATTCGTCGCTGTCGTGTTGATGTTCTTGTAGTCGTAGCTTCCCGCCCCGAACAGAAGAACATATTGCGGTTTGACCTTCCACGTGGTCTGAGCGTATTTCAGAAAATCTCTGATCGCAATCGGGTCGGGATTCCCGGATGAGAACTCGTTGAAGAGCTGGTCGAGACTCACGACAGAGACTGCCAACTGATCATTCTGTTCGCGATGGGCCTTCAAGCGTGCCGCCTCTCCGGCAAACTCGGGTGGCGACACGATGACGAAATCCGCTCCCGCAGTGTTGCCGTGGAGATTTGAGTTCGATATTCGCTTCACGTTGAGGGCCGTCTTGTATCCTTTCGGTCCCATCGCAATGAGTTCACGCACGGATCCGCTTGTCTGGCTGAGCTGGAATCGCACGATGGATGCATCCGCTGCATCGAACGCGAGGTTGGTGACCTGCCTCACGGCATTGTGCTGGGTGACATCGAAAACGTAGGTATCCCTGGATGAGAACTTTGACACCTCGTAGTTGATGACTGCGCTTGTATCCGGCGAAGGAAAGAGCAGAAGATCGTTGTCCGCCTCGAGTCGACGATTGAAGAGAATCTCGAACCAATCTAACCAACCCCGAGATACCTCATTGTTCGTTCCGAATTGAAGACGAAGAATGCTTCGGTCATTGGGGAGCATCCCGGTGCGATTGAACGTGTACACGGGAGCCCGATATGCATATGCTTGCTCGTAGGAGGACAAGTTAACAGGGTACATCAGCATCGGCGTGCCCAGTGCGCGGCTGTTCTCCTGCACGGTGAACGTATCAACGGATGCTGATCGACTGAGGAATGCAAAGCGATACGTCATCAATTTCGTGGAGTCGAATCCAGGCAAATTGTTCGTCGAGACGAAGTATGGGCTGTGGATGTCAAAAACCTCTCCCACCCACTCGCGTCCTGATTTGACAAAATTGAACTTCTCATCTTCGACGAAGACTTTTCCCTGAGTGTCCGCAGGTTTGTACCCACCGGCAATACTCGATGACGAAATGGAATCCATGTTCTTCCCCCGCCCCGATCCACCATAGGTGAGGAGGTACACATTCGTTTCAGTGTAGTGGTTGATGTAGTGACTGAAGGTCTTCTCCGTCGGTGAATACTTCCATCCCCGCGGCGATTTTCCGTAGAAGAGGATGAAATCATCCGCATCCAGCACACCGTTTCCGTTCTTGTCCACCACCAGGCGCGGGATTTCCTCATTTCCATTTGGCCGCGCGGCACTCAGGTCTTCCGGGAGTTCCTGTCCGTCATTGCCGAATATCCTGACGGAATTGATGTTGCCGATGGCACTCAGAGAGATACCGGCCTTCGTAAGGAAGCTCTGGTCGATACGATAGATGCCGGTCTCGGCGACTTCCATCCTGTACCAATCGCCTTGAGCCAGCGGCGAATCAGATGCAAGGATTTGAGCGCCCGACTGGTCGGTTTTCAACAACTGCGAGGGAAATTGATTCTTCAAGAAAGCAGAGGCAGCCTGCGAAGTGGAACGTCCGCCGGTGAAGTCAACACGAACCACGATTCTGCGAAAGACCCGGACTTCGTTTCTGCCGAGGGAGTACTGGACAGGATAGATTTTCAACGTGCCGAGGAGAACACCCCTGGAGACCCCGACGTCCATCACCTCGACATTCTGACGGGGGACTCGCTCGTTGACCAGGTACTTCGGCTTTGGCGAAGAATAGGTCGGACTGAGTCCGAATCCTTTCATTGCCTGCAATGATGGACGCGTCGCTGCTTTGATCCCAGGAAGATCGTCGTAGTCTTGAGCAAGCACTTCCACAGAATACTGGCGCGACGGGAGCTGAAGAAGCACTGGACGGAACGGTACGAGAGGAGAACCCGGTTCACCCGGAGCGAACGCGGCGCCATGGAATTCAAAACGTGTGTACTTGACACCATCCGTGCCCGTGACAACGGTGTTGGCATAACGCGGCACAAACTCAATCACGATTGAGTTTGGAGTCTCGCTGAGGACGCGAAGATCGGCCACAGTCTGCGCGTTGGCGCTCGCGACTATCAGGAGAACAAGCACTATGGATGGGAAAGGTCTCATAAAAACGAAGAAGCCGAACGAGAGAGGAACTTGCCTTCTCATCCGGCCACATAGTACGGGAGAACACCGAATTTGAAAAAGGCTTGTTCACTCCTGGAACTTAGCGTCTGAACAGCAATGCTGTCGACCTGCTCAGAGACTAACCTTTAACAAACTCGCTATACGCTCTCCTCATCCTTTAATCTGATACTACAATATAGAAACGTTACAGGAGAGAGTCAAGACATTTTTGACTCCGCCCGGCGACGAGCAGCCTCGCGCCCGTGTTTTAGACAGAGATGCATGAAAGTCTTGTCGTTTTTCTTGAGACCATCATGGTCAAGAGATCATCGAAGAAACACGCAGAGCCTTTGCGAAGCACGCGACGGAGTTGTCTGTCAAGCACATCGACGCACAAACAACCTGATGTTCAGAAAACCGAACGATCAAGAAAACTCATCAGACTCATCAGAGATAAGCACTGCTGACGCTGAACGAGCAAGACCTTTTTTGATTGCGTATCAGGCAAATCTTGAGTAAATTTACTCGGTTTTCTACTATTTTCCTGAAATGGGGCTCAATGTCTAAACCGTTAAACGTCTTGTTTTTGTCGAGTGAGGTTGATCCATTTGCAAAAACTGGAGGCTTGGCCGACGTCTCCAGCGCTCTCCCTCAGGCAATCAAAGAGTTGGGGCATGAGATCAGGATCATGATGCCCCGCTATCGTTTCATAAGCGAGCGGCGGTTTAAACTCCACGACATCATCCGACTTAAGGAAATACCGGTTTCGGTTGGCAAAGAGACCGAGCTTGGAAACGTCAAGTCGTCCTTCATCAGCAATCTCAAAGAAAA
>JBGPAN010000241.1:0-6486 GCA_041480785.1 Bacteroidota bacterium
CCCGACACTTCTCTCTCCTGCAAATGGTGCAACAAATCAGACCACGGCCGCTACGTTCAGTTGGAGTGCTTCGATAGGAGCAACGAGCTATCACCTGCAGGTAGCGTACGACCAAAACTTCACGCAAATAGTCAGCGGAGGCAATTTTAGCAACGTGGCGACGACATCGCAAGGACTCAGTGGTCTTTCAGCTAGCACTACGTACTACTGGCGGGTGAGCGCGTCCAATGCAGGTGGAAGCAGCTTATATACTTCCGCGTGGAGTTTCACAACGGGCACAACTGCGACCTCTCTTAGCATACCAGATACGGTGGCAATTCCAGGTGGGTCGTTGGCGTTACCATTGTATGTCAGCGGATTCTATGATATTGGCTCCATTGGTCTGACAATTAGATTCGACAAGAACGTTCTTACGTACAACGGGTTTCAGAATCAGCCCGCGTTCACGTCCAACAGCGTCTCCAGTGTTCAAATGTCGAATGACAGCGGCTTCGTGAAGATATCCTGGTTTACTTTCGGCGCTCCTTTGAACATCGGGAGTGGAAAGCTGGTCGATTTCCTTTTTACGTACAAGGGAGGCACGACATCGCTCACGTTTACGAATATCCTCGCGAGCAGCATTACAAACTCGGCCGGTTCGAATCTGAGCGCAAGCTTCACATCCGGCAGGGTTCAAAATGCGTATAATGTCACGCCGAGTGCGCCCACTCTGGTTTCCCCGGCGAACGCTGCAGCAAACCAGCCGAAGAATCTGACTTTGACCTGGTCGAGCTCCGTCGGTGCGACGAGCTACCGGCTGCAGGTTTCGACAGCTCCGAGTTTTGTCAGCACGGTATATGACCAGAGCGGCCTCACGGGCACTTCACAAGCAATGAGCGGTCTGTCGAATGGAACACTATACTATTGGCAGGTAAACGCTACAAATTCGGTAGGTACGAGCGCGTATTCTACACCGCGGAGCTTCACAACAATCGTCGCAGCCCCGGCTGTACCGACGCTCGTCAGTCCTCCCAACGGGGCAACGGGCATTGTGATCAATCCAACGCTCACATGGAACGCCGCCGCCGGAGCGTCAACGTACCGGCTGCAGGTTGCCACAGACTCGAACTTTGTGTCGATAATATTAATTGATTCCACGCTCACCACAACGCAGAGAGCAATTGGGCCGTTGACCAGCAACGTCAAGTACTTCTGGCGTGTGAATGCAACAAACATAGGTGGAACGAGCCAGTACTCCGCAATATGGAACTTCACTGCGGTTGTCCCGATTCCTGCCATTCCGACCCTCGTCACTCCAGCGAACGGAGCGACAAATGTTGCGATCGGTCCAACGCTGACGTGGAATGCTGCCACAGGAGCAGCAACATACAGGTTGCAGGTTGCTACAGACTCGAACTTCGTAGCAGTTGTCCTCAATGATTCCACGCTCACCGCAACTCAACGGGCAGTGGGCCCACTGTTGAACAGTGTGAAGTACTACTGGCGCGTGAATGCGACGAACGCCGGTGGAACAAGCCAGTTTTCGACAGTGTGGAACTTCACGACGATCGTTGCAGCTCCGGGTGTCCCAACGCTTGCCGCTCCAGCGAACGGAACTGGCAACGTTGCGATTAGTCCGACTCTGACGTGGAACGCGACCGCCACGGCGACGACTTATAGAGTGCAGGTTGCCACTGACTCATTGTTCGCGTCAATCGTTCTCAACGACTCCACGCTCACGACGACCCAGCGGCAGGTCGGGCCATTGCCGAACGGAACGAAACACTACTGGCGTGTGCTTGCATCGAACGTGGGAGGAATAAGCGCTTACTCGACGGCATGGAGTTTCACGACCATCGTGGCAATTCCCGGAGTGCCGAGTCTTGTCAGCCCATTGAATGGTGTGACCGGTCTGCCGCTCACTCAAACGCTGACTTGGACGGCATCCTCAGGGGCAACAACGTACAGGTTGCAGGTTGCCACTGACTCATTGTTCGCGTCAATCGTTCTCAACGACTCCACACTCACCGCGACACAACGGGCGGTGGGGCCATTGCCGTACGGAACGAAACACTACTGGCGTGTGAATGCAACAAATATCGGCGGGACGAGCCTATACTCGACGGCATGGAGTTTCACGACCACCGTAGCGGCACCGACGACGCCAACGCTACTCTCACCAGTTGACGGGGCGGGAAACGTGCCGGTCACAGTGACGCTGACGTGGACCCCCTCGACGGGAGCGACCTCCTATCGTGTCCAGGTCGCGTCGAATCCGAGTTTCAGCATCATCGTTGTCGATGATTCGACCGTGGCGACGTCTTCTCGCTCTGTTGGGCCTTTGGCGAACAATGCCCTCTACTATTGGCGGGTCAGAGCGAAGAATGATGGGGGAACCACTCCATTCTCGGACATATGGGGCTTCACGACCATCGTCGCACTTCCTCCAGTTCCCACCCTTCTGTCTCCGGTGGACAGCGCAATAAACCTTTCCCTCACTCCAACCCTAAGCTGGAATCCATCGGTTGGAGCAACCTCCTATCATCTCCAGGTGTCAACGACGACTGCATTCGCAACAAATGTCGTCGACGATACAACGCTGACTGGTACCCAGTCCACGATTGCACCGCTGAATTTGGCGACGACGTACTACTGGAGAGTCAGGGCGAAAAACATCGCCGGATACAGCGCTTATTCGGCAACGAGGAGTTTCAAGACGATACGCACAACAAGTGTCGAGCAGATCGAGGGAGCGGTGCCGAAAGAGTACGCCTTGACACAGAACTATCCCAATCCGTTCAATCCGACGACGACAATTCAATATGACATTCCTACAAGCGGACCGGTGAGCCTCAAGCTCTATACCATCCTCGGCGCTCAGGTCTTTGTCCTCGTCGATCAACATCAAGAGCCGGGAAGATATCGCGTGAAGGTCAACGCTCAGTCTTTGCCTAGTGGCATCTATCTGTATCAGCTGAGGGCCGGATCGTTTGTGCAGACGAAGAGAATGATCCTGCTGAAGTAGCGAGAGAAGGATCAATCGAAGGGCAATCCCCTCCGATTGGCATGACGAATCACGCGAAGAGGCAGTCTCAGAATTCTGGGGCTGCCTCTTTTTTTGCCCGAACGATGTGGACTGGCCAGCCGCACCCTGAGAGCGAGGCGACCTTCCGAAGGTTGCGTTGGGATCCTTCGACTACGGTCGCACAAAACGCTCCCTCCGCTCAGGATGTGTCTTGGTTTTGTTAGCCTCGCTAGCAACATTCGGGAATGACAGGTCCTTTTTGCTTGTCATCCCCGCACGCCGTTAGCGGGGATCCAGAACGTGAACTCGGTGGGCCGCGTGCAGCTCTGAAGCCTGTCAAGGTGCCCGGCACCTCAGCGAAGCGGGGTGACATCGTCAATGTGACCGTCACCTGGTTGACAACTTTCCGCCAGTAGCAGGTATCGAAGTCGTCAACTCGATGTATACTTGCCGAGCCCAGGCATTGGCAATGCATGCTCCCTTTTTTGTTTCTTCCTTCCCGCGGATTTCTTATCTTCACTTTGTTCAACATCACTCTCGTCGTGATTCTCTTTACACTCTTCGGGCCTCTTTCATGAAAAAAGCATTGATCACTGGTATCACGGGCCAGGACGGCTCCTACCTCGCCGAATTGCTACTGAGCAAGGGCTACCAGGTCTACGGCATCATCCGACGTGCAAGCACATTCAATACGCAGAGGCTCGACCATGTTTATGTCGACCCACACATACCAAAGGCGAGGCTTCGGCTTCTTTACGGCGATCTTTCCGATCCTGGTTTGATGACTGAAGTGATGTACAATGTTAAACCGGACGAGGTCTATCATCTCGGCGCACAAAGCCATGTGAGAATCTCCTTCGATATGCCTGAGTATACAAGCGATATTACCGGCTTGGGTACGACGCGCCTCCTCGAAGCCATCCGACGGAGCGGCATCAAGACTCGTTTCTACCAGGCTTCTTCCTCCGAGATGTTCGGAGGAGCACCACCTCCGCAGAACGAAGCAACCCCGTTTCGACCCCGAAGCCCCTATGCCATCGCCAAAGTGTATTCGTACTGGATGACAATCAATTACAGGGAAGCATACGCTATTCATGCGTCGAATGGAATCCTGTTCAACCACGAAAGCCCCAGGCGGGGTGAGGTGTTCGTGACACGAAAGATAACCCGGGCGATCGCCAACATCCTCGCCGGCAAAGAGAACAAACTGTACCTCGGAAATGTCGATGCAAAGCGGGACTGGGGCTTCGCCCCCGAATTCGTGCAAGCGATGTGGCTCATCCTCCAACAGGAAAAACCTGACGACTACGTCGTTGGCACTGGCACGAGCCACTCGGTTCGTGAGTTCCTGGAGAGTGCATTTAACTACGTCGGCATTGAGATCGAATGGAAGGGAAAGGGCTCCAACGAACAGGTCAGGGTCAGAAGCTGCAACTCTGAACACCTGGGCAGGCTGAAAACCGGTCAAGTGCTCATAGAGATCGATCCAAAGTACTACCGTCCGACAGAGGTGGATCATCTCCAGGCCGATATCCGGAAGGCAAAGAAACAACTCGGTTGGCATCCTCAAGTTCTCTTTGCCGATCTTGTAAAAGTGATGCTGGACTATGACATGTTGATCGCGGGCCTACATCCTCCGGGAGAGGGCATTAAGATCCTTCGCAACAAGGACTTTGGCTGGACAAAGCATGCAACCACATTGCAAGAGCAGATAAAGGAAAGCCATGGATAGGGGCTCAAAAATATACGTGGCGGGGCATCGTGGGCTCGTGGGTTCCGCAATCGTCCGGAAGCTGCACGCTTTAGGCTGCGAGAACATTGCGGTGAAGGAGCTTTCGGAACTGGATCTGAGGGAACGTGAACGCGTCAATCAATTCTTCGCCAGCGAGAAGCCGGAGTACGTCTTTCTGGCGGCTGCCAAAGTTGGCGGGATCCATGCAAACAATACATACAAAGCCGAGTTTATCTACGACAATCTCGCGATTGCAGCGAATGTGGTGGACGCAAGCTACCGGTTTGGGGTCAAGAAGCTTCTGAACCTCGGCTCGTCGTGCATTTATCCAAAACTCGCTCCGCAGCCGCTGAAGGAAGAATATCTCCTTACCGGCTTGCTTGAGTCGACCAATGAGCCGTACGCAATAGCAAAAATTGCTGCCATCAAACTTTGTCGATACTACAACGAGCAGTATGGCACCAATTTCATTTCCGTGATGCCCACGAATCTCTTCGGGCCAGGCGACAACTTCAACCTTGAGACTTCGCATGTGCTCCCCGCCTTGATGCGGAAAGTACATCTTGCACGCTTGCTCAGCCTGGGACGATTTGAGGAAATCAGGAAGGATGTCGAGAAACGGGCGCTCGGTTTTGGCATCGAAAATATGGCCGACACGAGCGAAGCAGAACTTGAAACAACGCTCCAGCGATTGGGAATCCACCGGACATATGTTCAACTCTGGGGGACAGGCAGCGCTCTTCGCGAGTTTCTGTTTTCCGATGACCTGGCCGACGCCGTCGTGCATCTGATGATGCACTACAACTCTCAGGATGTCGGAGAGTTTGTGAACATCGGTGTCGGGACTGATTCCAGTATCAAAGACCTGGCAAACAGAATCAAATCGATCGTGGGATACTCGGGGGACATCCGCTTTGATCCTTCGAAACCGGACGGAACGCCGAGAAAGCTCCTTGATATCTCAAAGATCAAAGCTCTTGGCTGGACGCCCAGCATCACTCTCGACGATGGCCTCAAGCGTCTCTACCAATGGTACTCCGCAACCTAGCCCATCCCCGCTTTCCTTTTCTAGTCAGCCCTTGATGTTTTCACGTTTTTTGCGTCGGCCTCTTTACCGAGCGAGAAGGCGGGCGTCCAGAACGTGAACTGCATCGGCGAGGTGCAACTGTGAAGCTCAGTCCTGGATTCCCGATGAAAGATTTCGGGAATGACAATGATTTCTTTTGCCCTTCATCGCCGCGTGTTTTCACTTTTTTCTTCTTGTCATCCCCGCACGCCTGCGTGCCTGCCTGCGCTGCCGCTTCGGCAGGCAGGCCAAAACACCGCACTTCGGCGTGCAGGCACGTTGTAAGCGGGGATCCAGAACGTGAACTGCATCGACCTCGTGCAAGTGCTGCGCTCAGCTCTCTATGCTTACCCTCAACCCCTGGAAATCGAACGCTAGGTCGATGATCGTCAGACCGGCTTTCTTCACCTTCTCGGTCGCGCGCCGTTTTCCTTCCTCTCCACGACAACAGAAGACCACGCATCCCCCGCCGCCGGCACCACAAGGTTTGCCACCCAGAATATCCTCCTTCACAAGTGAAAACAGGTCTTCAAGCAACTGATTACTTGTCGAGCTATCCATGATCTTTGTGCATTCGAACTGCGTCGAGAGAATCCGCCCGAACTGCTCAAAATCTCCCTTCTCGAGTGCTTCCTTTCCTTCGTATGCAGAATCGCGCATGCGTATCAATGCATCAATAATTTC
>JBGPAN010000242.1:0-6457 GCA_041480785.1 Bacteroidota bacterium
GATGTCTTTCTTCGGCCCTTCGGATGTGATGTTCTCTTTGGAACGCCTGAACCATGGCATAGGAATCTCCTTGGGCTTAGCCCGAACTTTTATGAAACAGAGGGTGCTGTGCGAACGATGAAATCTTTCAGATACATTGGCTCTAGTGCCGCGACATCGGCGAACTCCTCGTCCACGAACTTTCGACATCCAAGAAGAGCAACGATGTCGCCGCGACAACACGGGAGTGCATCTTCAACCACAACATTCTCTTTCAGGTGTTGTCTGACGACCTCAACGCTGTCCGTCAGAACGAGCGATGTCGACATCTTCGCATCGGAGAGCGCTTCCCCGAGGACATTGATTTCCACAGCCCCCGATTCTCTCACCCTCTCCGCTTCAACGAGAAACGCACCGACGTACCATTCATCCTTCTTCGCATCCATCAGAACAACAACGGATGATACCCCAGGATGTTTCTGCCGCCCTGCCTCGGCTATTGCCTCGAAGGTCGATACCGCAATGACTGGCTTGCCGAGCGCGAATGACAGCCCCTTGGCCGTGCTCAACCCGATGCGCAGTCCTGTGAATGAACCGGGACCAATTGACACGGCAATTGCATCAAGTTGTTTGAGAGTCGTCTCACCTGAACGAAGAACGTCCTGAACGAGTGTCAGAAGCTTCTCGGAGTGAATGTGGGACTCTCGCAGAGACATCTCAATGTCGGGCTTCATCTCCCGGCAAAGACCGACGGAGCACACTGCAGTCGATGTCTCCAAACCGAGAATCGTCATTGCGTTCCCGCATTCTTTTCTGATACAACCGACACCACCGGAGTTCGGAACGACTCGATGGTTATCCGGCGATGTGAATCCGATTCGCCATAGCTGAGATGTACATCGTATCGTTTCGAAGGCAGAAGATCGCCGAGCTGCTCAGCCCATTCGATGAGCGTGATCCCATCGCCATAGAAAAACTCCTCAAAGCCGAGATCATAGATCTCGTCGAGCGACTTCACCCGGTACAGATCCAGATGATAGATCAGCAATTCCCGATTGCTCTGATCTTTCCCTTCATAGCGGTTAAGAATGATGAAACTCGGACTTGAGACGTGCTCCTCTGCTCCGAATGCCCTGCAAATCCCCTTCACAAACACAGTCTTTCCTGTCCCAAGCTCCCCCAACAGGGCAACAACATCGCCACGCCGCAGTCGCCCGGCCAATGCTCGCGCGAGTGCCAGCGTCTCCTGCTCAGAGGATGTCCAATGTTCTTCGCGCACCTGCCTCAGGTCCTATTGCTTCGGTGTGAGTTTGACGACAGGCAGCATGATCTCTTCCATGGAGATGCCGCCGTGCTGGAAGCTGTCGCGGTACTGCTGAAGGTACTTGTGATAATCTGTCGGATAGACGAAAAAATAGTCTTCCTTCGCCAGAATGTAGTTCGTTGTTACACTCGCCCTCGGCAGCTTGTAGTCCGAAGGATGTTTTACGAAAACGGCCTGTCGTTCGTCGACCTTGAGATTCCGGCCGAATTTGTACCGCAGGTTCGTCGACGCTTCACGGTCACCAATAACCCTCGAGCCGCGCAAACAACGGACGCTGCCGTGGTCGGAGGTCAGCAAAATCGTGACGTTCTTCTGCGTGGAGAGAGCTTTGAGCATCCCGAAGAGAGCCGAATGCTGGAACCAGGATCGCGTCAACGAACGATAGGCAGCTTCATCAGGTGCAATCTCCTTCAGCAGGGGAGAATCCGAGCGCCCGTGAGCCAGCATATCAACGAAATTGACAACGACGGAGGTTAGTTTGCTTTTCGTGTAGGAGAGAATATTTCCCTCGACTTGTCTCCCGAACTCGGCGTCGAGGATCTTGATGTACTTCGATTCCGGCTTCAGAAAGATTTTTCTGCGCTCCAGAAGTTTGTCCAAAAGCTGATGCTCGTCCCGGTTTCGGCTGTTCTCGTCGTCATCGCCGGGCGCCCAAATCTCCGGAAAGCGCTGCTCCAGTTCTATTGGAAACAGGCCACTGAAGATCGCGTTACGGGAGTACGGTGTGGCAGTCGGCAGAATGCTGAACTGGAACGACCTCTCAACCGAGAAATAGCTGGCGAGGAGCTTCTCCATGATCATCCACTGGTCCAACCGAAGACAATCGATAATAAAGAGAAACACCGAACCGCTTTTGTCGAGTTCGGGAATGACGAATTCATCGACGACCTCCGTCGACAGTACCGGCCGGTTAGTCGATTGTGAAATCCATTTCGGATAGTTTCGTTCGACATATTTGCCGAATTCGGCGTTGCATTCCCGTTTCTGATCCAGCAGCGTTTGACGCAGTCCCAGCTCCGGATGCTCATCGAGCTCAAAGTCCCAATTCGTGAGCTTCTGATAGAGTTCAAACCATTCATCATAGTCAAGCGGATTCATGAGGGCCATCGAGATCTGGGAAAACTCCGCCGAATAATCCCGTGAAACGTGCTCGCCGGCAATCTTGCGGCCTTCGAGGATCTTCTTGCAGGCAAGCAACACCTGGCTTGGATTGACCGGCTTCGTGAGGTAGTCGCTGATCTTACCTCCGATCGCCTCCTCCATCAGGCTTTCCGCCTCATTTTTTGTAACCATCACGATAGGAAGATTCGGCTGCATGTCTTTCATCTTCGAGAGAGTCTGCAGTCCCCCCATTCCTGGCATCATCTCATCCAAAAAGACCAGGTCGTATCCCTTTTCACGCGCCATTTCAATGGCGTCTTCGCCATTGGCAGCTATGTCAACATTGTATCCTTTTTCTTCAAGGAGGCGCACATGTGCCCTCAGAAGGTCGATCTCGTCATCAACCCACAATATCTTCTTCGTCATTGGCATCCTTTTCGAAAGTACCGATTAATGCTCAGAGAATCAATGAAACGGCAGATGCGGCTTCGGCTTTCGACGCCGCCGAGACATGTGAAGAGCAATGAGGAGCTCAGGCAGACGGTCAACCCGAGCCTGGGAAAGATGCTACGCATGATGACCTCCAGAACGATGTGTTCACTGATCTGTCATTGAGAAACGCATGAACAAGTCCTGTGGGGTCCTCCGGTAAGAATGTTAAGATACGATGCTTCTAGAGGCCCGGACGAAGACTCGGTTTTCGCCACAAAGGCACGAACCTGCCTGCCGAAGTGCTTCGGCACGCAGGCAGGGGCACGGAGGAAAAGATTTCGATTCTTTCACTTCTTGTGTTGGTTTGTGTCCTCGAGTCTTCGTGGCACGTCTATTCGGCCGCATCTCTACGGTTGAATGGCGACACGGATATCCAGTCCACCTTCATTCGTCGTGGAACCAGGGATACGGGAGCCTCCTTCATCGGGCTTCAGCTTCGTGTATTTATAGTAGACGGACGCTGTTACCCGGGAGCTCAGGATGTACCTGATACGCGGTTCAATGCGGGTCTGGCTCTGCCCCTCGAGGGGAGTTCCTTCGGGTTTGAAGGGGTCAGCCTTCAAATCGTAGACGCGCCTCGCGTCCTTGGTGTATCCGTACGTGAGAGAAATGTCGATATCATTCGAAAGCGCCAATCCGAAGAACGGAATCTCAAATCCCTGTCGCGTAAATTGCGCAGAAACCGAGATCTCCGACCGGTCAGCCTGCACGATGTTCTGGTTTGACGGAGTCAAATCGTAGCTCGTGGTCAGACCGTAGCGGAACGTAGCCGTGAAATTCCCTTTCGCCAGCTGTTTGAAAGTAATATTGAGACCGATCAGCGGTGAGAATCCATATGTTGCCTGCTGGCTCTCCGTTACCTGGGCACCCGTTGGATCAACATGCCATCGCATTTTGTATCCGGAGGTATAGCTGTGATCGAAAGATATACGACTGGCAACCGAGCTGAAGAGCCATAACTTTTCAATTCCATCCCATCGAAATGTCCAGTTGGGCCGCGGGAAGAGGTTGCCCAGAATCTTCTTTCCCAGCGGCAAAGCCTCCAAACCGTTTTCAAAAGCCTCGGCGATTTTTGCGTCGTCGGTTCGCGTGTCATCCGGATTATCACGTGCCGTCACATACAGTCTCTGCACCTCAGCGACGCTCGTGTTGAGAAACTTGAACATGGGGAATGACGGGAAGGAGAGGAACGAACGGTCGACGTCCCCACTGACTACCTTGTTGTTCTCCACGGTGAACCCGAGACTATCGGATTGAATCGTCCGGTTGACATTGTACGACCACCCAAGATTCCAGTTGATCTCCATGCTTGCACCTTCCCAAAGCGGTCGCGAAGTCCTCATAGTGATCCTGTTGCTCTGCGAGTACATGTCCGTCAGATTGCCATTCGGTGCCCGAAGCCCAGGAGTCGCAAAGCCTTGAAAGAACGGGAACCCGGGTTTCGCTTTCATGATCACATCCCCATGAGGATCCGATGAAAGACCGAGTTGATACATCAACGAGGGACCGTTTTCCGTTAATGAGCTCTGGAAGAACGGCACGCGACCAAAGATATTGGCAAACCCAGGACGCCCAACGACACCGCTGTTCTGACTTCTGTTCGATTGAGTGAAGGTCAGGCCCAACTTCTCGAAATCGAAGATTGGGATTTTAAACAAGATCCGAGTCGCGCGGTCGATATTATTCCAGATGTTGAATGAACGACCTTTGGAAATGGTATCGTTCGGGGCCGGTTGTTGCACCTCCGGGTTCGATGACCAGATCTCGTTTCCGATGTTCTTCAGGTTGATATCAAACGTCCCGGTCAGATTGCCGGAATTCGCAGCATTCTTACCAAGGTTACCTGCCTGGAGATTGTTTTGCCAATCGTACCTCGCCGAGTATCGCCAGCTCATTGCAATGATCCTGTCCAGCTTGTATGTCGCCGGTATTACGATACGCGGATTGAAATTGACCGACTGGCTGTACGAAAGATCCGTTCCGAAATCGATCAGCTTGGCTTTCCCGAGCATGTCAGAAAGCATTTGTGTGAATGTACGCTGTCGTCCAAACTCATCAAGCTCGAAATTGAGCAGAGAGCTCTGGATATCCAGAGTATATTCAGTTCCCAGATTGAAGATTCCACCGTCGACAAATTGCCAGTTGAAGTTCATTGACCGCGTAGCTGCGAAGTTTCTGACTGTCGGCTTCGCGGCGAGTTGATCCCGGGATTGCTCCAGGGTTTGCCCCCTCGTGAAGGTCGATGACACGCTGAACGCCCGTGGAGTGAAGTAAATTTTCATATCTTTCCAGGGTCGGAACAGGAAGAAATCTCCGATCCATGCCATTGGAGAGATGAAATTCTTGTCACTGAAATTCAGCGCATACCCCACCTTCGCATTCCATTGCCATTGATCAAATGTCTCAGTCACAGGGCTTCGCCTGGTCGACTGCGTGAATGAATAGGCGAACGTCAATTTGTTGATCGTCTCAGTCACAAGCCACGAGTTGATCGGAACAATCAGCCTCACATTTGGCAGCGAATATGTCTCAGTGACATTCAGCGTTTGACTGCTCAAGAGGAGATTCTGTCCTGCCTTCTGAGCATCGGATGCGGTCGTGCCAGCTTGTTGCTGCAGATCGACCGTGCGCTGCGCTGCCTGGGTCACCAGAATGTCAGTGCCGGGGAGATACTTTGGACTTTGGATCTGCTCCGTCCGGGAGTACGAAAATCCGAGACTCGTTCCGTTCCAGCTTTGCGGAAAGAATCGTTCGAAATTGACATTGGCAGACAGAGACCAGTTCCGATCCTGCATTCTTGAACCGAACCTGTCCTCCAGCGAATGGAAATTCGGATCACGCTGCGTCAAATTGAATGAGACGTAGGCAAGATCTGCAAGCTTGATCTGTGCATCGACACGATATGCCCAGCCGGGCGTATTGTCCACGTCGGTCAAGCGTAGTTCATCGATCCAGACATCAGTGGTAACGACCAGGGAGCCTTTGTGTGCCGGATTCTCGACACCGATGATGATAATCCGGACATTGGTGAGTGTGGGCTGGCCACGGACCTGATATGTCGAACCCGGCGGACCGTTCGAAGTCGGCACTCGTGCGCTCATCGACGTGAGGCTGTCCCGGCCTAGTTTAATCGCCGTGATTTCGCCGAAATTGATATTCATGTTGTTTGGATCCCAACCTGGTCGGAGCGGCGCGCGGTATTCGTAGTAGTTGAGAGAATCGTTGCCGAATTGCAGGAAGAATTCCAAGTCGTAGTTTGTTGTGTCGACGAAACGGACTTGTGTTTCAGGACGCTCATCGCCATGAACGAACATTCTCATCGCACGATAGCTGAACAAATCCAGCGGCCGGATAGGAAATCGCTTGATGGCCTGACGCGATTCTCCATCCTTGAGCCCATTGACGTTCAGGTTCAGCGATTGTTCGTTGAGGAGAATCACCTGATCCGGTTGGTTAGGATCGCGCAGCCGGGGAAGAGGAGAAAGATAATCGGGGTTATCTTCGATGTTCACGACACTGATGCGGAACGTGCTGTCGTTCTTCACCAACTCTTCCCACTGA
>JBGPAN010000243.1:0-6451 GCA_041480785.1 Bacteroidota bacterium
GGATCGAAGGCGTCCCTGCTGGCGACTGGATTGTCTCTGTGCGCGGGGAGAATCAGTCGAGAGTCAGCATATGTTCCGGTACATCAAGCCTTTCTGTGGAACCCAATTTGACATCCGTGGGAGAGATCTCTCTCGCTCCGGCAACCTTCAGTTTTTCATGGGGGCGTGAGCGCATCAGATGGAAAATGCATCCTGGTAATCCCGTCCTTCAACAATCGGATGAAGGTTGGGACTCAAACCACTACTACTTTGACGACCCAGTGGTCCTGAAAATCAACAATGTGTACCACATGTGGTATTCAAGTGCGACCAATGATAGGACGAGCGATGAGGAGTCTTTTTGGATCGCATATGCGACATCTCCCGATGGGATCAACTGGGCCAAACACGGAGCGGTCATAAGTCCCGGACCACAAGGAAGCTGGATGGATATGGGAGCATTGAGCCCCAGTGTGATCTATGAAGATGGCGTTTTCAGGATGTGGTTCGTGGGTGCCCAGCATTTCCAGAGATATCGAAACGGGATCGGCTACGCGATATCAAAAGATGGCAAGACCTGGGAGGTCGAACAACAGCCAGTGATACCACCCAGTCAATCCATCCCCATAGCTTGGAATACGTGTGTGGTCAAGAAAGATGGACTTTGGTATCAGTACGTAGGCGTCAGCAACATAACGACGACATACCCGACAGATGTTGTTCTCCTGACGTCAGTGGATGGCAAGATCTGGTCAGAACGCGGCAAAGTGTTGTCCGCACGGAAGGAAATCCCGTGGCAGAAGTCAGGAATTATTCCCGGTCAAGTGATCTACGACGAGCATCGTTTCAAGATGTTCTACACCGGATTGTCGGACAATTCATTTTCTATAGGATACGCTGAATCCACAGAAGGACTCAACTGGTCCAGCACGAGCGATCTCCCAACACTCGGCCTCTCTGACACACCTCCGTGGGTAACCAATGGAGTAGGGTGGCCCGCTGTGATCAGGGATCAAGGAAAGCTGAAGATCTGGTTCTCCGGTCTCACGGACAGGTCTCACGGTTACCATATTGGTTATGCTGAACAGGCGGAATGATTTTGCTCGGAATCTCGTTTTCAGACCCCGACCACCCTTCGGCTTCGCTAGCCCAAAACGCTCGCTGCGCTCAGGGTCGTGTCGGGGTGACGTGCAGCTTTAAACATGTCGTCCCGAAAAGTTCCGCTCTTCGTTCCGCTCTATGAATCCCGCCCATGGGCGGAATCCAGGAGCGGGAAATCCCGCTCATAAGCGAAATCCTAAAGCGGGGCTCCTGTTCGGGACCTCGTTCCTAGACTCCGAGCACCCTTCGGCTGCGCTCAGGGTCATCTCGGGGTGACATGATTGCTTTCAACCGTTGCAGCAAAAACTGAGTTCTTATTTGGATTTCTAGAGTTTCGAAAAGTCGAGGTGCAGTATGCGAACAACCTTATTCCTATTACTTGTCGCGCTCTTCTCGCTCAGCTGCGATTTGGGGACACCGGCCGAATTCTCCGCACCAATTCCCCAAACGGGGTCCGTTTCATTTTCTCTCTCCAAAGCAAGTCTACCGCCGGAGATCAGACTTCTGGCAGTGAGATTGGAGCAACAAGGATTCCCGACAATTTCCGATTCGGTAACCGTGGCCGGAACGAGCGACACCGTCAAGATTCACATGTTCAATATCCCAGCTGGATTATGGAATGTGACGGTGGATGCGCGAGACGCACAGGGAATTACGCGCTATTCCGGCAAAGGAAGCGTGACGGTCATTGTCGGACAGGTGTCGCAACTGTATGTCTACATGACGCCGACTTCAGGGGGCGAGATCCAGATAACGGTGATTTGGGGAAGCCCTCGGTTTCGCTGGAAAATGAGCGTCGAAAACCCAGTCCTCAAGCAGACAGTGGGTTCCTGGGATCAGGGTCATTACTATTTTGACGATCCTTGTGTTTTGAAAATCAACGGCGTCTATCACATGTGGTACTCAAGCGGATATGACCTCAGTATCAGCAAAGTTGAAACGCTTTGGGTTGCTCACGCATCCTCCCTCGACGGGATCCACTGGTCAAAGACCGGTCCGGTCTTCTCGCCGGGCACACCGGGCAGTTGGAGAGACAAAGGAGCTATCAGTCCCTGCATTCTCTACGACGGGGGAATCTACAAGATGTGGTTTGTTGGCACGAAAAATCCGCTTCAGTATCAGAATGGCATCGGGTACGCGACTTCAGCAGATGGCTTGAAGTGGGAGGTGAGTCCTCAACCTGTCATTCCTCTCAGCTCCACAATTGGAGCAACGTGGAATCCCTTTGTCGTAAAGAAGGACAATCTCTACTACTTGTTTATGGGAGTCAGTGGTTCCGCCACAGTCTACTCGAATGACGTAGTTCTCATGACATCACCTGACGGAATAACCTGGCAAAACCGCGGTGTCGTTCTCTCGGCTCGCAAAGATCTCACCTGGCAGCGATCCGGAATTCTTCCCTGTAACGTGCTCTTCGATGAGAATCGGTTCAAGATGTTTTTCACTGCGATGGATGGTCAAACGTTCACCCTCGGCTATGCAGAATCCGTCGATGGAACGACGTGGACCGGATCGGGCGAACCGCCGATATTGACATCGGCCGCTACTGCCCCATGGCCTACGACCTCCGTTGGTTTCCCGGCCGTTCTTCGCGATGAGGGAAAGCTTAAGATATGGTTCTCAGCGATCGTGACGAATCCTCAACGGTATCAGATAGGATATGCGGAGCAGGTGCAATGATCGAAGAAACAGACGAGCAGTTGAAACAGCAGGTGAAAGAATACTGGAACGCCCATCCCTGCGGGACACAGTTCACTCATCTGGAGTGGGGATCGAAACACTTTTTTGACGAGGTTGAACGGTTTCGGTACAGCACGCAACCATTCATGCGGACGCTGATGGAGTTCGACAACTTCCTCGGCAAACGACTCCTCGAAATTGGTTGCGGTCTTGGAACAGATCTTCTCCAGTTTGCCCGGGCCGGCGCGCTGGTCACCGGCGTTGACCTCACGCCGGCAAGCGTCGAGCTTGTTCGGAAGCGTTTTGCCCTCGAGGGAGTACCCGGCCAGGCACAGATCGCCGATGCCGAACATCTTCCGTTCGAGGATAACTCGTTCGACGTTGTCTATTCCTTCGGTGTGCTCCACCATACGCCGGACACGCAGAAGGCGATCGATGAAGTGCACCGCGTCCTCAAACCCGGCGGACGCATCATCATCATGTTGTATCACACAGGCTCCGTCCACGTCTATCTTGGAGCACCGCTCTATCGCATGGCTCACAAGCTGCGACCAGGAGCCCGGTCGTTGGTGGAAGATTGGGTGCGGGTCTATGACGGGGCTGAAAACCCACTTGGGAAGGCGTACTCAAGATCTGAACTGCGAACAATGTTCGCACGCTTTAAGAACCTGCAATTGACGGGTTGCGATCCCATCCGCCGGAAATATCCCGCTGCAGTGAACTGGTTGAACCAGAAGTTCCTCAGCCGCCGATGGGGGTTCTGGATTGTCATTAAGGGAACGAAATAGCCTAACAATCGAAAACTCTATGCCGCTGAAGATTCTGCATATCGTCGGAGCGCGTCCACAGTTTATCAAGTACTCGCCGATTTCCCGCTCGCTCAAAGCTCTTCATGCAGCTGGCGACGCACCAATGAACACTGTGCTTGTTCACAGCGGACAGCACTATGACTACACGATGTCGAGAGTGTTTTTCGACGAGTTGCAGATCGAGGAACCGGCTTATCACCTCGGTGTCGGTTCCGGGGGACACGGCCGACAGACTGCCGCCATCCTCCAAAAAACGGAAGAGGTCCTTGAGCGGGAAAAACCTTCCGCTGTCGTCGTCTATGGCGACACAAACACGACGCTGGCCGGTGCCCTCGCAGCCGTGAAGATGCATATCCCTTTGATTCACATTGAGGCAGGCTTGCGCAGCTACAACAAATCGATGCCTGAAGAGGTAAACCGCATCGTGGCAGATCATTCGTCGACATTGCTTGTCTGTCCGAGCACAACTGCGGTGAAAAACCTTTCTCGTGAGGGATTTCAGAATATTGCTCTCGGTGGTGAATTGGTACCGCTGCAAACCACTGTCTCCGGTCTTAACTGCACGTTGTCGATCGATGAACCGCTTGTGGTCAATACCGGCGATCTGATGTACGATGTGTTGCTCTATTCAATAGCCATCGCTGAACAGCGGTCGGACCTTCTCTCCCGACTTGGCCTTCGACCAAAAGAGTACTCTCTCTTTACGCTTCATCGTGCCGAAAACACCGACACACCGGACCGATTGGCATCAATGCTGGCTTTCGCTTTGGACGCATCGCCACAGCAACGCGTTCTTTTCCCAATGCATCCCCGAACCAAGAAGACACTGGAATCACGCGGGGTTCAGCTCGACAGCCGTTTTCTCGTGGTGGAACCTTTGGGGTACTATGATATTCTGGTAGCTCTCAAGAACAGCGCACTGGCACTGACCGACTCCGGTGGACTGCAGAAAGAGGCATACTGGCTTGGTGTTCCGTGTGTGACATTACGGGAGGAGACAGAATGGACCGAGACCATCCAATCCGGCTGGAATGTCCTCTATCATCGATTCGAAGGCAAACACAGCCTCGCTGCTTCCCGAAGAACCCATTACGGTGATGGAAGAGCCGCCGAGCGCCTCATGAGTCTTCTCTACAGTGCCTTTTCATAACCTGAAGTTAGTTTCTTCTCACCGTACGTTGTGTAAGAACTTTTTTGTACCTTGAAACATCCAATGGTGTTTTCAAAGAACTTCTATAAAACATGTCTATGAAGAATTTTGCCCTTACCGGCGCGGCCGGCTATGTTGCGCAGCGTCATATGCAAGCCATAAAAGATACGGGGAACCATCTCGTCGCAGCCCTTGATCCCCACGATTCCGTTGGGATTCTCGATCGCTATTTTCCGGACGTCGAGTTCTTCACGGAATACGAGCGATTCGATCGTCACCTCGAAATGCTTCGTCATCGAAACAGCGACAAACGCATCCACTATCTCTCAATCTGCTCGCCGAATCATCTCCATGACGCTCACATCCGGTTGGCTCTTCGCCTCGGTGCTGACGCTATCAGCGAAAAGCCAATGGTCCTGAATCCGTGGAATCTTGATGCGCTTTCAGAGTTGGAACGGGAGACGAACCAGAGAGTGTACACAGTTCTCCAATTGCGGCTGCACCCTGCCCTGATAGAGCTTCGGAACGCAATCCTCAAAGAGCCAGCCACGAAGAAACATGAAGTGGTCCTCACCTACATTACCTCTCGGGGACCCTGGTATCAATACTCCTGGAAGGGCGCGGAGGATCGTTCCGGCGGACTCGCAACAAACATCGGAATTCATTTTTTCGATTTGCTGATGTGGATCTTCGGCGATGCTGCGAGCAGCTCTGTGCATTGGAGCGACCGACATCGTATGTCGGGTTACCTTGAACTGCAGAGAGCGACGGTGCGTTGGTATCTTTCCATTGCCCGCGAGGATCTTCCTGAACAGGCGGTGGCACAAAACAAGTCCACGTTCCGATCCATAACGGTGGATGACCACGAGGTTGAGTTCTCCGAAGGGTTTACCGATCTGCACACAAGGGTGTATGAAGATGTTCTCCAAGGGAAAGGTTTCGGGATTGCCGAGGCTCGTCCCTCGATTGAACTGGTTCATACTCTGCGAACCACGCCTGTGAACCACGAGAGGACTCTCTGCCATCCGTACCTGTTGAAACGACCTGGAGTGTAGCGTTCCTTGACTGCCGAGACGACTCACACACCGGAAGATATTCTCTCCATCAGTTTCTCGTTGTGGGATGGACCCAAGCGAGTTCGTCATAACCTGATGCGAGAGTATGCGAAACGTGGACATCGCGTCCTGTTTGTGGAAGCTGCACTCACATGGATTAAACTGCTGAAAGGATTCCAGTACTGGAAACAGGCCGCTCAGTTATTCAGCGGTGTACGGCAAAGTCCAGATGGTGTGATGCTGGCGATGGTGCCTCCTTTCTTCCCCGGCGGCGAGTGGATGGAGTGGATCTCCAAGCTAAATTGGTGGATGGTTCGAGTCTGGCTCAAGCTCTTTATTCTGCCTTCCCTCAACTTCAAATCACCGCGCCTCTTTCTCTTTGCTCCACATGCAGGTCCGTTGATCGGCGCATTTCACGAATCTGTTTCCATCTATTTCTGCAACGATCCCTTTGCCGAGCTCTTCCAGTACCGCAGTGCACGACCGAACCTTCAGCACATGGAAGATGAGTTAACCCGCAAGGCGCAGATCGTCTTCGCCGTTTCCGAGAAATTACTGGAGGAGCGCCGCCGACACAATGCGAACTCTCATCTCATCCCCCTGGCTGCTGATATCGATCTTTTCATGAAAGCGGTGGACGAAGCAACACCTATTCCACCGGATCTGCAGGCGTTGCC
>JBGPAN010000244.1:0-6433 GCA_041480785.1 Bacteroidota bacterium
CCGTATGCGGGATTCGAAGGGCAGAACAATCTATTCTCTGCCTGATTCTGATGGAACACCTACACGTCTGAAGCGGAGTTCCCCGTGGTTGAGAGGGCCTGACCTCTTACGAAATTACGGACACTCCTTTACTCGTACCACGACAAGATGGTGTAGTAGCGAAGCCTGCCGATATTCCTTGCCTTAGCCAGTGCTGACGAGCTGTACTTGATCTTCCCTGTGGTGCCCGTGCCTTTGAGCGTCACCGATGCACCCGCGTTGCCTGCTACGATCATTCCCCCCACAATTTGCGGTGTTCCCGACGCACCAAGTTGCACCTGTGTGTTGAATCCGTCGACTACCACTAGCCCATAGAAGCTGAAATTACCATTGAACTGAACATTTCCACGGACAACCAGGATTCCATACCCCTCCACATTCCCCGAGAATTTGATGCTGAACGTGGTATCATCGCCCGCATTGCAGTAGACAATTACCGGAGCGGAAGAAGTGCCCCATGTTGCATTGGTGTACACGCCACCGCTGTTGTACACATAGTCAGCGTTGAGCTTATATTCATCCAGAAATGGCAATGGATCAACGGTTGTAGTATCGACTTTCACCGGGGGAACACCCAATATGTTCCCGGCTCCGGCATTTTTGACAGATGTAGAATCCGCTGTCTTCATCGTGGCAACGCCGGCCAAATCCCCGCTCCCGACAAGATTTGTACCCGTCGAGTCGTAATTGCGGCCATCTACTTGTGCCTTCCCGGAAAGCGAGAAACTGAGAGGCGTTGCGCGTATGCCGATCGCGCCGGTGACCATGGGGAAAGGCTTCGTCGTGCGCAACAGTTTGACCTGCATTGTGTATGATGAATCAGCGCAGAAGCCTTGGGCTGTTAGCCAGAGCGTGTCTCCAGATTCGGTATGAGTGACCGTGTATGTCCCCCCATTGAACGATCCGGACGATGGAATAGGCGACAGATTGCGATCGTATGCGCGTAACGTTGTGTGCACAGCCATCTGGGCAAGGTCACGCGCTGTCGTGTACTTGGCATAACCTGATTGTGCTTTCACAAGGTAGCTTGACGAACCGTTCATGTTCATCCCGATAACCGCGAACATAATACCGAGCGCCATCACTAACAATAATGCTGCTCTTCCCATGACTTGGCTCCTTAGTCCTAGTAGGTGAGGTCGATGAGATTTCTAGGGACAATCGTCTTTTCCCAGGTGACCGCGGCCCACACTGTGTCCTGCAATGACACCACCGGCTCAGGGCTTTCCAGACAAAAGGACACCCTGATGGCATGGATCTTACTGAGGTCGGTTGTGTTTGTAATCGGTGTCGGGATTTTCCTGTTCATTTCGTCGTAGTATGTGAGTCGGAAATACGTGAGACCCCAGTTTTGCTTCACGGAACGGCCATCCTGAGTTCGGAATATCGGGAAGTCGTTCTTGTTCTTTGTCATCGAGCATAGGCTTGTATCACCAACCGCATACAGCAGAGTATTGACGACCTGCTTGTTGTCGAGGTCCGCCTTGAACTCAATCCGGATTGAATCTGCAATCAGGATTTTATCTCCGGTCACCTGATAGCCGGCTTTCGTGAAGTCCCATTCAATCTGTCGGGCTAGCTCCACGGCATTCGTCTGGGTGACGACGTTATGCTGGTTCTCATACATGGAAACGTTAATGTTGGTTTGCACGCGGGCTATTGTGAGAGCAAGGACTCCGAAGATCATCGTTGAGGTTATCATGTCTATCATTGAAGATGACATTACTGTGCTCCTCTGCTAAAAATACCGTCGGTATACGGCAAGGTTCTGGGATACATACGGAATCACGTTATCCCGGGAGTCTTTGACGAGGTTGGGATGCGTGACGGTGACCGTGATACATTTGTAGAACGTCTGGTTCGACAAAGCTTCGCTTGGATCATCCTCGTTGACATAGCTGACGCGAGTGCCGACAGTGAACCACCCAAATCGTGGGTTCCAGGTCTTCCGTGTATACCCATGGTAATCATCCACGTCGTTGAACTTATTGCGTGATTCGAAATCACCGGTGCTCGATGTGTCGATCCCATAATCGCCATTAATTCGTTCGCTGCTTCCGTCTGGGCCGAAGTTGGCGCTCGATGTGAGGTCGCCAAAGGAGATAACCCTGGCGCCACCAAGCGTTTCTTGATCAAACTCCTGGGTAAGGATTTCATCCATCATTGTCTGAGCGATGGATACGGCGTCCAGGGTTGCTTCCATTTCCAGGCCAAGAGTGCTTGTGTGCACCAGTGACCCGTTGACATTCAGCGTCATTGTCGAGAGAATGGCGAACGCTCCGATTACCAAAAACGACTGTCCGGAATTCATATATCCTCCTTATCAATTTCGGCGCTCTTTATGGATCTGCATGAGAGCGTATGCATTAGATTCGTTGTGCCAGCGTCTTTTCGATCGTTTCTTGAAGTTCCTTCCTCGGAATCGGCTTGTTTAGAACGGCCGCAGCGCCGCTGAAGAGCAAGGTGTCTGTGCTGGCTGTAGAGCCCTTCCCGGTGATGACGAAGACAGGAATGTGTTTCGTGCTGGGCTCCCCCTTCAGAAGGTTCAACAACTCATACCCATTCATCTCTGGCATAGAATAATCCGTAACGATCAGGCGTGGTCGGCATTTCTTCGCCAGTTCAAACGCTTCTTTTCCGTTCGAGGCTGTAATGACCTGAGCATCCGGGTACATGCCTTTCAGGTAGCGGGAATGCAGAACGCGAATGCCCTCGTCGTCGTCAACGACCATCACAACGTGCTCTTTGATCTCGATGAGCCGGGGAAACCTGAGGGTGAAGGTCGTACCCTGACCCACTTCACTGTCCACGCTGATTGATCCTGAATGTTGCTTCATGATCTCATGGACGAGTGACAATCCGAGCCCAGTTCCTTGCTCGCCTTGCAGTCCCGGTCTTGTGTATTTTTCTTCAACCTTGAAAAGTTTCTTGAGGTCCTCCTTCGGAATACCCCTCCCGGTATCCTTTACAGCGACAATCCACTCCTCGTCTTTTTCTTCAGTGAGGTCGATTGAGATCGTGCCATTCGCCGGAGTAAACTTGAGGGCGTTGCTGATAAGGTTGTTGAAGAGCTGCATCAGAAGGTCCTCGTCTCCCAGTATCTTCATCCCTGCAGGAAGAGTCGACTGCAATTTGATGTCCTTCTGTTTTGAAGTACCCAGGTGAGTTGTGACACTGTTCAATGCGGCGATATCCAGGTCGATGTCTTGAACGTTGAGCTTGACCCTTCCGGTTTCGAGGCGCGACCAATCGAGAAGCTTGTTGAGCAACGCTAACTGTCGCTTGGCGCCGTCCCGGATGTACGTGAGGAATTCCGATCGTTCGGCGTCGGTGAGCGTTTCACCATCCGTGATGAGAATCTCGCAAAATCCGAGGATGCTTGTGAAGGGGGACCGCAGGTCGTGGGAAAGCACCGAGAACAATCGGTCCTTCTGGGCGTTGAGCTGAGCGAGTGATTCACGCGAGGCCTGAAGTGCTGTCAGTGAATCTTGCACCCTTATTTCAAGTTCCTTATTCTCGGTGACGTCGCGGCTGATGCCGACAATTCCCGTAACCGTCCCTTCCGCGTTCGCCAGTGGAATTTTACTGGTGAGGTGCCAGCGCTGCTCACCGGTGTCTTTGTGCAGGGCAAGCTCTTCCTTTCCCAATAATGGTTCCCCTGTTTGGACAATCCGCATCTCATCTTCGCTGTATTGTTCGGCCAATTCGGGCGGGTTGAAATCAAAAGTCGTTTTGCCAAGGGCGCTCTCTTGCGCCGCGGCTCCGATCGAGCGCAAATGCGCACGATTGTTGAGAACATACCGTCCTCCTGCATCTTTGAAATAGATCAAGTCTGGCAGATTGTCAATCAATACTCGAAGAAGATTGCGTTCTGACGCCAGCGCCTCCTCCGCCCGTTTTCGCTCAATGGCAATAGCAATCTGGCCGGCAGCCGATTCAAAAAGGGCCACGTCCTTCTGGGTATAAACGTCACCTCTATTGTAATCCTTAACGGCCATCACGCCAATAGCTTTCTCTCTGATCATCAGCGGAACGCCCAGCCAGCACTTTGGCGCGGTCCCCCCCCACACTCTGTTCTTACTGCTCGAATAGCGATCAAGCAGTTCCTTTTCATTCAGCAACAGCGACCGTTTCGATCTAAGGACTTCAGCTGTGAGTGACTGTGGATCATCCGCGCCGATGGTTAACGACGCGTCGGTACCTTTTTCGTTACAATTGTATGGGAAGTACAACGTCTTTTCATTGTTCGTAAGAAGTGCAATGAAAAAGTTTCGCGATGGTACGATGCTTGATAAGTCACCATGAATATGCTGATACAATTCGTCGATGTTTTCAGTTGAATAGATAGCTTGAGAAATTCCATAGAGTGCTTCAGCGAGCCTTTCCGCCCGCTTGTTTGCCTCTTCCGCTGCGTGCCGTTCACTGACGTCACGAATGACAGTCAGCACGAACGTGCTTCCGTCGCTCCCTTTGATGAAGGAGTTCGAGGTCTCAGCGTAGATCTCTTTTCCGCCCCGTAGCCGCACTCGCTTGTTCATCACGGGTGATATGTTCCCCTCGTTGAATCTGGTGTAGTATTCCGCGAGAAGCGTAGACGGATCAACCGAGCCGTCGTATGTGATCGTGAACGGCTTGCCGACGAGTTCCTCGGTCTGCATGCCAACCAGACGGCAAAATGCATCGTTGACTGCTATGATCACGCCTTTCGAATCTGTAATCCTCAAAGCGTCAGAGGAATTCATCCAGACTGATTCAAAAAGCTCATGGAAGTCAACACCGGTGTGCGCATCGTGCGCCCACTTCTTGTCCGTCCGGGACGGCAGCGCAAATGACGGTCGCTGATAGGGAAGTACGTTGGACGTGATGGCGGCGTTACTCATGGTGTTGTTCCTTTCCGAGTTCAACTTGAGTATGAGTCAAACACGATGCCATCAAACGTCCGCTATTTCCTCCAAAAACCAAGGTTACCCTCTCAGGAACTCGTGTAGTTTCTACAAAGCCTGAATCAGCGCGAGTGGGAATGACAGGCGTTTTTGTTTGTCATCCCCTCATGTTTTTGGAGGGGATCCAGAACGTGAACCAGGTCCGTGTCCAGAGCTCTGATATTTGCCCAGTCCACAAAAAGAACGGTGACACACCTTGGGCGGATTTCGATCCTGAGCTTGCCAAAAGACTCAGCCATCGGCTAAAGTCGACGGCTTCGCGGCAACGAAACCCCGTAGTGGTTTGGATACAAGAGAGCCGTTCGTTTCAGCGAATGGTGGGGATAATGAAGCGGAGCGCCATCGACAAGAAAGGTAGTCATCACGAGCGCTTTTTGCGAAGTGACTTCAGTTGTCATCCCCGCACGCCTGCGTGCCGAAACGCCGCACTTCGGCGTGCAGGCACATTGTAAGCGGGGATCCAGAACGTGAACGTCATCGGCCACGTGCAAATGTGAAGCTAAGTCCTGGATTCCCGATAAGAGCTTTCGGGAATGACAGGGTTTTGTTTTGATTGTCCCGCTCTTGGATTCCGCTCCCGGACGGGGATTCAAAGAGCGAACAATCTATCCCGTGAGAGACTGTACTATGTTATCCACGCTTCAACCTTCCGTTCCTTCGTCACGATATCAAATAGTTCGGGCAACGATACGCTGCTGCTCACGCTCACTGTTCACTCCACCACCCTCTTCTTGCATTGTAGATATTACAGCAGGGAAGCGTTTTGAATCCTGGCCCTCCTCAATCGACTGCTTCAATCTACTCGTTGTCTATCAGCGAGTTGCGGACATCCGATTTTCCGGCACGACACATCTGTGGTTCTGGCATCCGCCGTGCACTGCCTCATGCACCACATCAACCTATTGAGGCAGCATGAAGACGCTCGGAAAAGCAAAACAAAGAATTCGGATTCACGCAGTCATCGCCCTGGCACTAGTGTTTCAAACATACGTCACATTGGCTGAAAACAGCCTAACCCTGAGAAAGAGTTCGGCCAACACGGTCGCGGTGGAGCTTTCAAACACTGATGGAATTGCTGGATTTCAGTTTTCGATCAATGCGCGTGGTGGAGTCGTCCTTCGGTCGTATGAAGGCACCGAACGGATGAGCGCGGCGGGAATGGCAGTGTATCAGTATGCAAAGGACGACTCGACACTCAATATCGTGATCCTGGCCCCGGTTCGGTCTTCACTTCCAGCAGGCCAGGGCGCCATTGGATCAATCGCATTCTCATTCAACCGACTTGCCACAGCCGACACCGCTCAGGTATTCTTGAGCCGTGTGATGATCTGCGATGTCGCTGCGCGCTCGCTCGAAGTAATGACAGTCGGTTTCGCCTGGAGCTTACAGGGGAGCAACAATAATCACTCCGCTGACTTTGCGCTCGAAGGTAACTATCCGAATCCGTTTAA
>JBGPAN010000245.1:0-6417 GCA_041480785.1 Bacteroidota bacterium
GACGAAGCGGCTGATTCCCGGGATCTTCTAAACAGCGGGAGCTCTGCGCGGATGTTTGTGCCCATACCTCTTAGAAAAAGAAATGGGCAAAAGAAAAGTTGTCCCGAAATTCCCGCCTGCCCCAGTGAGGGGTGTGAGTCGACGGGTAGGAAACTCACGTTCAATTCGGCCACCGCTCCTGCCGTAATTTCGGAACGCGGTGTCCTTAATCTTTTTGTTATTCTTGAGACTCAGCGAAATGGTGCGTGACGCCCCGGGAAAAAAAGCCCCAGAGCGACTGGGGCTTGCTGTGGCGTATGGTCCCCTCCGATTCTATTTTCCGTATCGGTCCTCGTAGTACTTCCGAATCTTTTCCAACTGCTCTTTGCTCATTCCTTTCAAGTACCATTCATGTCTGACATCCGGCTCGAGATACTTTTTGACAAGCGTGGCGTACATCTCGGGTCCGGCGACCTGCTTGACCTCTGGTAAAAATTCTCCGTAGAATTTCTTAGCCACCTCGTAGATTCCGTGCCACCAGGCGTAGTCTGGACCTGACATCGCAGCCCCATGTCTGGCCCGCCGGCCTTCGTGGTGCCAAAGCTCGTAGTAGACCCAATCGAGCTTTTCATCAAAATCTGCTGGCGTCAGTTTTCCCGCATCCATCAACTCCTGTCTGATACCCATCGCAGGTTTCGCAAACTTCTCATTGTAGAAAACCACCAGGTTGTCGAATTGGTTGTAGAAACCATCGATGAATGGGGAGGAGTGGCAACTGGAGCAGACATCTTTCATGTCGCCGCGTCTCTTTTCGGCATTCTCGAGTTTCTTCGATATCGCGGGCCTCAACGTCCAGCTGATCCTTGTGCCAACATCGTGGGTGACGGGTTGATTTGGCGTCGCGCTCATGTGGCACGTTGCACACGTTGGGGCAGCTGAGTAATCCTTTCCGACGACCCACGAATTCTTGTCCATGTTCAGCTTCGCCTTGTTGGCTTCGTATAGAATGCCGTGTTTCGATTCCTGATACACCTCAATCTGCGGATGGTCCGGTCCGAGGTGGCATTTTCCGCACGTTTGCGGCTCCCGCGCTTGTGCTCTGGAAAACTTGTGGCGTGTGTGGCAGGCTGAACAGGAGCCCTTCGATCCATCAGGATTGATCCGTCCAATACCGGTATTGGGCCACGAATTGATGTCGAGCTTCCCGCCAGCGAGCACTTTGACTTTCGCTCCGTGACACTGCAGGCATCCGACGGCAACCGCCTCAGGCCCTCCGAGAACCTCGCCGAGATAATTGTCGAGTGAATTCAATATGTCTCCCGCCTTTGCGTGGTGACTGTTTGTCATCTCCTGCACTTCCTTCGCATGGCACCGGCCGCAATCTTTCGGTGTGACCAAGATGGCGATCGTGAACCCGTTGTGGTCCATCGCATCAGGATCTGTCTTCTGAGCCTTGTGGCATGAATAGCAGTCTACTCCTTTCATCGCATGACTGCTAAGTTGCCACTCTTTGACGAATGACGGGGAAAGCTCCTTATGACATTCGATGCAGGCCTTTCCCTCTTTTGAGATAGGACCTTTCTGAGCATACGAATCGGGCGTCGTGATCAGGAATCCGCAGATCAAGAACACCAGGGAGGTGATTTGTCTTCGCATGGTTATTCCCTCATAAGTATTGTGGATGATATGAGATCTCGGAGGTCGGCAAGGGCGTGGGGAGTTGTAACTTTACGGTGCGACTGTACTAATGATAGTGAGCGCGGCGCTCATTCGCAAGTATCGTTTCCTGCGGTCAGGATTTCAGATTGACGGGCTTTTCTTTTGTTTCTCAAGTTCCTGCTGTTTAGATTCCAGAGTCCACCGTCCCGTCTCTTTTGTCTCCAGGAGGTCGTATGAAAAGATCCTTCATCCTCGTCTCTGTGTGTATTTTGGCACTTCTGCTTCTCTCTCCGTTCTCTGTTCAGTCGCAGCTGGCAACGAAGATAACTCTCACGCTCGAGGTCGCGAAGAAACTTGCCTCTGTCGCTGAGGCGGAAGCTCTCAAGAACAAATGGACGATGGTTATTGCCATCGTCGATGACGGGGGGAATCTCGTGTACCTCGAGCGGATGGACAACACACAGATCGGCAGTATCGAGGTGGCAATACAGAAGGCGAAGACAGCCATCTCTTTCAAGCGGCCAACAAAAGCATATGAGGATCTGATGGCGCAAGGCAAGACGGATATTCTCGGAGTGCCAGGGGTGATTCCCATTGAAGGCGGCTTGCCGCTTATCGTCGACGGACAATACATCGGCGCCATCGGAGTCAGTGGCGGTACTCGGGAGCAAGACGGCATTGTTGCGAAGGCAGCTGTCGATGCTCTTCCGGTTCACTAAGATGACCTGCATCCAAAACATTCCAAACCATTGCCGATGGGAGAACCTGTGAGTAGGAGAAGCATCACAACGACCAGCCGAAATATTGCCGCTGGGCTCCTTTGTTGCCTGGCGATCGCCTCTCTCCAATCGTGCTCATCATCCAAAGGAACTACCATGTCTTCAGATTCTAATATTCTCGATTGGCAAATAGGAGTTTTGAATGCATCCGCTCTGACCGCAGATTCGAAATCTGGCAATCCGTTGACGATTAGTTCTCCCTATGGAGAGGCGGTTCAATTCGACGGAAAAGGAGATGCGCTGTTTCTCGATAGGAATCCTCTCGTGAACATGCGTCAGTTTACCGTCGAGGTTATTTTTCGACCCGACCCCAACGGTCAACCCGAACAAAGATTTCTGCACATGGGGGAAGTCAACGGCGATCGATTGATGATGGAAACCAGGTTGACAGAAGATAACCAATGGTATCTTGATGCCTTCATCAAATCGGGCGATTCATCGAAGCCGCTCATCGACAAGAGTTTGCTCCATCCGGCGGGGAAGTGGTACCATATTGCGCTTGTAGTCGATGACGGCAAGATGGACACGTATGTTGCAGGCAAGCACGAACTGGAGGGAACAGTCACGTTCTCCCCATTCAAAAGCGGCCGGACTTCGATCGGCGTGCGAATGAACAAGCAGTACTGGTTCAAAGGAGCGATTGCGAGAATCAGGATTACGCCGAAGTGTCTGGTGCCGTCTGAGTTCACAATGTCGCGATGATGCCAAAAGGGAGTTCTTATGAAGCAAGCGTTCTGTTTCCTCGCATTCCTTACGATGTGCAGCGTGGCGATTGCCCAACAAACGCGCACGGAGGTCACCAAAGCCACAACGCCGACTGACGATGCCAAGCCGAACAGCCCGGCGGTCCCCGAAGTGTATGCCATCGAGGGTCAGTTCGATCGTATCCTTGTCCTTCGTTTCAAGTATCAGGCGGATCTGTTGGCCGGACTCGAAAGCATCGTGAAAGAGCACAAGATCCGAAATGCCGTGATTCTTGCCGGAGCCGGGTCGGTTACAGGCTATCATGTACACGGGGTCAGCAATCGGACCTTTCCATCGAAGAACATCTACGTGAAAGATCCCACTGCACCTGCAGACATCGTGAGTATGAATGGATACGTCATTGACGGTCGTCTGCATGTGCACGCGACCCTGACAAATCCTGACAACGCGTTCGGCGGCCATCTCGAATCAGGGACAACAGTCTTTACATTCGCTATTGTGACGGTCGGCGTATTCAAAGATGGCATCGACCTCAGCCGCATTGACGACAAGACGTACCGATAAATGTTCTTCACGTTTCATTTTCATCCCAGATGTTTCATTTGTGTTAGAGAAGCGGACCTCACTATGCCTCGACGTTGGTATTACTCGATGAGTTGTTTCTCAATCTGCCTTTGCATGTTTGTCTTCGTCATCGCCTTCTCTTCACATTGCGCAGGAGCTCCGCAAAAACAGGAGCCCGGCCTTCTTTTCTACCTTTCTGGAAATCAAGGCTTCAAAGCTGACTACTCGGCCGGGGGAAAACCAGACCCCAACTTTCTGCGTGATGTTAAGATAATTCCACAAGGCGCAAAAGGGCCCGGCTTCGAATGTGCACACGAGCAACTCTTTTCGTATTGGGCCCCCGGCAACATTTATGCCGAACGAGGCACGCTGAGCTTTTTCTGGAGATCACGGGACCTGGCAGGGAAGACCGAGTTCCCGATCTTCCGCGTGGCGTTCGCCGATCATTCAAGCTGGGACATGGTCTGGCTCCGTATCGACTACAATGGTCACGGCTTTGATGCGTTCGTGACAGACGCAAATCTTGCGCGCGTGAGGGTCTCGTGCACAGTATCGCCTTTTCCCAAACCTGAATCGTGGACACATCTTGCGTTGGTATGGGATGAGACGACGGGCATACGATTCTATGTGAATGGGAAACTCGCTGGCCAGAAAGACAGCATCGTCGTTCTCTCGACGGGTCTCGATCAGTTCGGGCCGCATTCTCGTATCATCAGTCCGGCGCAGGTGCAAAGCGCGTACAACTTCCAGCGCGGAGGAGATATTGACGAGATCCGCATTTACGATCGCATGCTGTCGAATGAGAACATCCTTCGGTTGTCCAAAGGCGAGGATGCTGGCAAAGCGCCCGAAGTTGTCCGAAACCTTAGCAATCCCCAATGGAAGTCCGAGTGGCGCTTGCGATATGGATGGAACCGGGAAGGCGATGTCCCTCCTTATCTTGATCAGCCTGCCATCCGAGTGAGAAAGATCGAAATTCGTGACGTCTACGACCTGAAGCGCTGGTGGTGGAAGGGGACGGATGGAATCCGTGAGACGACCTGGCCGGGCGTATACAACCGCTCACGCCTCCCAGGTCGCAACGACTACTTCCAGTTGCCGGATTGGGATTGCTATTCGCTCTCCGGAAAGTCAGTCACGTTCTTCATGCCGGATGAAACCTGGAATCATCTCGAAATCTCGGGTGCTGCATGGGGAAGTATGTCGCTTGTCCCTTCTGGCGAAGGTGCAGAGGAGAAAATGCTCTTCAAGCGTCCCAAAGGGCAGGAGAAAACCTTTCATCGTCTGGCAGAGCCCCTCCGCGGCCATAAGATCCGATTCACAAACGTGGAGCAGGAAGTCCCCATTGGCGAACTATCAGCATACAATGTAGATGCGGGGAAAGAGCCTGCTGGCATCTGCACGGTGAGTTACTCGTTGTCCTCAGGATTTCAAGCGGCAAGCGATCAGGTTCAGCCGTTGGTGGATTTCATCAGTGGCCGGTATCTCCCCGATGAACAGTCGACGATGATCGCAGTGCCGTCAGCTCTGCCCCAGGCCAAATCAATTCAAGCGGTTCGTTCACTTCCACTCGTTCACGTGCTCATTCCGTATGATTCGCGGGTGGGATTTGCAGGCACAACGTTGGACTCTTCATACGCATGGCAAAACATTGACGGCGGTCTGGACGGCATCGCCATCGACCTGCCGCCGATGAACCTGAAGCCGACGCACGGACAATTCGTGCCCATGAATATTCAGATCAAAGATCCGAACTGGCCGGCAAGAAACATGCTCGATTTCTCTTTTTCCGTGAAACCGGGCGAAGCCCGCACATTGTGGCTTGACACTCGTGATCGGTTGCTGGCGAGAGGGAAGAGCCTGTATCTGACGATCGCTTCCGCATCACCGGAATTTGGCCCGCAGGTTTTGGAGGGAGCACACATCAAGTTGATTTTCAAACCATCGAAAGAGGCTTTCCGCGAACACGTCCAGGATCGATTCACTCAGGTGCGCGACAACTACGCAAATTGGGTTGAGGAGCGGGCAATCGACCCGCGGCTGAACTTGTACAATCGCCTCATGTCCGACCTGAAGGATCTGCTGAGCGTAGATCCGAAGCACGAGCCCGGTCAGAGCTATTGGTACGATCTCGATCGCTCCCACACCAAACCTGCGTTTGTTCAGACGGCTTGTGCCGACGGCATTCCGCTGTGGGCGTTTCGGCAGATTGAAGATCTTCGATACTTCAAGCGTTTTGTGTTGTGGTGGATTGACAACCGACAGATTGAGAACGGCGAGCTCGGCGGCGGTCTCTCTGACGATGACGACCTCACGAATTGCTGGCCCGGTGCCGCGTTGATGGGGGCTGAACCGGACAAAATCCGCAACGCCATCCTGAAGTTGTTGGATGCGATCTACGACCAGGGGATGTTCACCAACGGTCTCTCGACGATCCAAACAGACGGTCTGCACGCACATGAAGAAGGCATCGAGGCCCAGACGCAGGCAATGCTCGTGGATTACGGAAGTCCGAAACAGCTCGAACGCATCATGGAAACCGTCAAGGCGCTCGATGAGAGGCTCATTCAGAAGAACAAAGCGGGCCACCGTCATTTCCGGTCGAGTTATTTCAGCGGGACGAAGTTGGCTGACGAAGGCATCTGGGAGTGGTCGCTTCAGCCTCAGGAGTTTCTGCTTCTCCAGCCGGTGCTGACGCTTGCGGAATTCAACGGCAATGCACGCGCGCGTC
>JBGPAN010000246.1:0-6408 GCA_041480785.1 Bacteroidota bacterium
AATCCAACCTTTGGGCTGTGAAGCTCTTTCCCCATCTTGTAAATCACCATCAAGGTGAGCCCACCGAACAGAGCTGAGAAGAACCTCACAGAAAATTCTGTCACTCCGAAGATCAGGAAGGAAACGCTCGTGAGCCACACATAGAGCGGGGGATGAAGTGAGGAATAGAGTCTACCAATTGAAAACGAAGTCTGGTCAAAAATCCCCCCGAACTGGAGTATCCCGACGGAACGAACTGCGTACAGCGCTTCGTCCCATGCCTGCAGATCAAGAAAGCCCAGATTCAGAAAACGCGCTGCTGCCACGCCGAATATGGCGGCAACATAGAAGCGTTCAATTCGTTTTAGACTTGAGTTGTCAACCATAGAAGATGATGCACGCTTCAATGATCCAGAGAATGCAGAGGAGTGTGAGCACGCTGAATGCGAGAACCTTTCGGAAACCGGATAACGATTGATAAGGTCTCCTGGGTTCAATGACAAATTGGGCAGCATAGACCGTTATGAGGGGCATCAACGGGAAGTGAAATCTGCCTCCTCCAAAGAATACCGCGTGGACGATTATCCAGCTAGTGAAGGCTGCCAGGACTATCCACCAAAGCTCTTTTCTCTCAGCTGAAAGAAATCCAAAAATTGCTGCAAGGACAATGATGAAATAGGAGAAATTCGTCACGAGAATCCAGAACAGAGGGAGAGAAGCATATTTCGTCACATAACGCGTGGATGCATTGTCTGGATCTTCATAAAACGTCAAGACGAGGAGTGCCCCTTCGCTTTCAAAAAGTCGTCCAGTCTTCCTTGCGGCGTTCATGGCAGTGGCGATTGGATTGCTCACGATATAGTTGGCAGCATAGCGCAGAGCCTTGTGGTCAACGTCAAATTCTCCCTTGGAGTCATGAAAAATAATTGGATCGAAGGTATACTTGTACGCCCCTGTGCTGGTGGCGTTGTTCCCAATCATCAGATTGACTCCGCCATTGGATGAGAGCGCAATCTCACTGAATACCAAGTAGTTTCTGATGAGCCATGGAGCCAGAACGAGCAAAAATGCGATCACGACCGGATAAATCCTCCTGAAAGGCAGCTTGACCTGTGGCAGAAGAAAGGAAAGAAGGAGCACGAAAACGATAACAGTCGGTTTGATCAGGGTGAGCACACCAACCACCGCCCCAAGAGCGGCAAGTTTCCAGTAACTCGCCGAATCGTTCCGGGTCAACATCCAAGCACTGACAACGAACAGAAAAGTGAAGATTGTCTCTGAGAGCAAAAGGGACGAATAGAATATGGCTGGAGGAAAAAGGGCCCATAGGGCTGAGCCGCACACACGGGTTCGCGGGGGATGACCTGCCAACAGTAGGTAGATGAAAAATGAAATTAGGGTATCAAACAACGCCTGCAACAGTCTCACGAGAATGATGTGATGACCGAAGACGTAGTAAATCCAGCCTACGATAACAGGGTATCCGACGGGTCGATAGGCGGTCGGGGTAGAGTCGTATGAATAGATTGCTTTGGTAGCGAGGTTATACGCAAGTTGATCATACTCCTTCTCGTCAGAAAAGAGAGGACGGTCATGAAACGAAATGAACAGAATTCGGAGAAGTAATCCGAGGATCAGGATAAGGAGTAGTGATCGGGGATATTCTCGAAGACTAGATGATATGATGCTCACGGTACAGGTCCATCAACCGTTGGTGAACTGCGGCGTAGCAATGATATTTCATCACCCATTGCCGGCCACGCTCCTTCAATTCTTTTCGTAGTCCAGCGTTGTCAATCAGCTTAAGAACTGTTTCGTAGAGTGTCTCGCGAATGGCGAGTACGAAGGGGTTCTCAGGGAGCCACGCGGCGTAGTCGGGTGTCATCTCCGTGATTGTTGGAATGCCCATGGCCAGAGTCTCGAGAGAATTGCGGCCGTACCCCGTGCCGCCAAGATTGCCGACTTGTTCGATAGCAAGATCACAGCTTCGCTTGATACGGATTACGTCATCGTGCGATGTGTTCTCCACAAGAACAAATTCGACGTCACGCACTTTCCGGACCGCGTCCATGATGGGAAGGATAAACTCTGTTCCCTTCATCGCTCGGTTGGTTGGAGAGTGGACGATACGGAGACGTGTGTTTTCTTCAGTTCTCGCAGCCAGAGAGTCTGCATCGAATGGAATATAGATGTAGTGAATGTTGGGATGCCGAAGCAGGTGGTCGCTCTCGTTGGTGATGTTCAGGTTGCTCAAGCTGTTCATGGTCGGATCGATCCCCCGGACACGAAGATCGCTCCCCATATAGTGACAGATAATCTTCTTACCTTCTTTCTTCCACTGCTTCGCCAATCGACAATCCCGAAAGAAATCGAGCCCTCCATCGTAATGAATGATTTCAAATTCATCGAGATGGTATTCTTCGATCGCACGGCGCACAATTGACTCGCGCCTGCTGTCATCGAGTGCGAAATAGGCACGCTCAAATATATTCTTAGGGCCATGAATAGGCAGTTGAGTATCCGGATTGTCCGATTCGTGAGCCTGGGCCAGACGTTGTCGCTGCTTTGATTTGCGCCACCACTGTGCGATCGAATGCCGGGGGAGAGGGATTTGAAGGCAGATGTCTTCAGGGAATGCAAAGTCGCTTTGATGCAGCGTGACAAGCCTAGCCTCAGAGCCGGACCGGCGCTGCATATCCATCATGCTGAAAGGCACGCCGGCAACATTGAGGGGAGCGACGTGAAGGATCTTCATGCGTTAGATGAATCGCTTGTAGAATGTGCTCCGAAGGAGCCCATGCGCATTGAATTTTTCTTTGAAGCGGATGAGGTTCATCGAAGGTGTCATTGGATTCTCTGCCTTGGTGTCCTGCGATACTCCGATGTCGACCCACGAGAAACCGCGTTCAGCGGCCCACTTCACGACCTCGTACATTACGATATGAATAGGGTTGTACTCCTCGTATTCATAGAGTAGCATGTTGTAGAAGCATAGTGCTACTTGGTCGTTGCAGGAAAACATGAGTGAACCAGCAATGGGCTTGGCTCCTTTGTAGACGAGGAAAAGCGCCAGGTTGTCGGGCAGGAGTTTCTTCAGACGGAGGATTTCATCCAGTGTATGCGTTGGCTTCACGCCATGCCGTGCCTTATTCTGGATGAGGATCGGATAAAATGCTTCGTAGTCTTCGTTCATTTCGACCCGCAGAGTTTTTTCGCGCAAGTATTTGTGGATATAGCGGCGGGCAGTGCTCTGAAAGTGCGACACGAAGTCTTCGGTATTCAGCTGGATTGCATGTGAAATATAGTGCTTGTCGTACGAAAACCCTCGGTAAGCGAGGGCGTAGTCCAGGTGTTGCGTGATTACTTTTTGATACATGAACGGCGGCGGTGTCAGAAGGGCTCGTTCAAAAGAATGGTCACGGCAGTAGTCGGAAAAAGCGTCGACGAGTTCGAGGGACTTCACAAAACTGAGATCGTTTGTCACAAAAGATCCGTACGATGCTCCGATAGGAGTTTCAAACGTTGTTCCCATCAAGGCGCCGGGGAGCACTGCCACGATCTCCTTGTTCTCGATGAATACGAGATGATGCCAATTGAACCTCCCTTTGGGATGATAGTCAAAGAACTTTTGCAGGTGAAACATTGTGCCATTGTTTGAGGCCAGGACAAAGCGGTCCCATCGCTCTTTCCATTCTTCAGTGTACGAGGTGACTTGAATTGCCATGGGTATCAGAATTGGAATCCGAGTGAAAAGAGATGACTGTCGCCGAGTCCAAGTGCAAATGGGACATATGCGTAGTCGAGTTGTATGAATTCAAAGCGAATTCCGATGCCAGCAGAGAGGGTACGGGATTCGTATCCTGTTTGGTACCCCAAGCGCACTGAGACCTTCTGACTGTAGGTAGCTTCAAGACTTCCCTGCAAATGACTCTCAGGATCTCGAAGGTTGTTCGCCCAGGCACTTGAAAGGGAAAAATCAAACTCGTTCAGTTGAAAGGCATATGACGCACCAACGCGGGAGAACGTGGGCAGATCAGAACCATCGCGTTGGAATTGCTGAAGCCCCCCAATGTTAGTGACAGCGAGGCCAGCTTTCAACCCTTGAACAGGGGTATTGTAGATAATCCCTGCATCGAATCCGAAGCCGGTGGCCTCGTCGACATACAACTTTTCGTAAAGGTACTTGGCGGATGCGCCGAGAATGAGATCATTCGTGACGTTCTGTGCATAACCAATCTGGAAAGACGCGAACCTTGCACTGAATGTGCCGAGGGATGGACCAGGTACATCCCTGATCTCAATTCCGGGGACGCTGTTTGTCGATATCCCCATCCCGAGGGTGCCGCTGGCGACGGGGATTCGGGTGGCAAGAAACTCGGTCTGAATGTCTCGCATCCATTGCGAATGAGTGAGAGCAACTGCGAGAGGGGCCGCGGAAAAAAGGCTAGCGGGATTAACGAACCAGGAAGAGAACTGTTCGGGATCTGAGACAGTGCTTTCACCCAGGGCAGCTGATCTCGCAGTGAGAGGTATCTTCAATTGTGATGAGCTTACTGAAGAGCCCTGCGCTCTTGCCGAAGAGAAGAAACCGAATAGCAACAGCGCCGCAAAGAGTGTGTTTCGAATCATTCGAGGCCTACAGTTAGGGACAACATATGGATACCTCCCGGCGAATACGGTTCGAAAATGTACCCATAGGTAAGAACAGGTTTCCATGAAGCGACAGGCCCCTGGACAGAGAATCCGAAGCTTGGTTTCGCATTGATGGTTCCATCGAATGCGATCTGATCGATTCCGCCACGAAGTGTCAGATTGTCGTGCAACGGGATCTCCACTCCGGCGCGTGAAAGCCAGGTCGAGCCGATCCATTCTATTTCTCCCGACAATCTGCTTCTGAAGAATGTGGGAGCATAGCATATTGCCAGTCTGCGCCGCAGAGGGAAATGCTCAATTGTGGTATTGCCGTCTTGACCGTACAACGTGGAGGTATCCCACTTGTATTTCGAATTGATGTCTCCCACGATGAGGCCTAGTGCCCACTCCTCGTTCAATTCATAGAGAATCCCGAGGTCAAATCCTACCGTCGTGCTTTTTACTCCTTCGAACAACGAATAGTACAGAATTTTTGCCGAAACTCCTATTGCGAAGTTGGGTCGTATCTTCGTACCGAAAGAGAAAAAGAATTCATTTTCGGAAGTGGAATACGTTTCTGTCTGGAGCCCGTCGGAATTCCTTCCCTCGAGTTTAGAAACCCCGGCATTGATGATAGCCAGGGAAAAGCCTCCCGATGGTTTCAAGCTTTGAGTATAGCTCAGGAAATTCAGGTTTCGATCCAGAGGCAGAAAGCCAGTGGACACATATGCAGTACGCTCAGTTTGAAAAGGTACAATGGCAGGATTGTAGTAGCTGAGTCCATCGTCGTTTGTCATCGCGCCAATGCTGTTCCCCATGGTCATTCCTCGTGCCCCGAAACCCATCCTCATGGCTGAACCTGCAAGTCCGCCAATACTGTAGTTGTTTTGGGCAGCTGCACCCGACGGGATGAGACAAGAAATGGCGATGATGACGATTACGAGAGCGCCAGAATATGTGGATAGTCGCTTGCTCATTGAAGCACAAAGATCTTTCCCCATTGTGGATCGTTATCTTCGATCTCGACCCTGTAGAAGTAAACGCCATTTGAAACGCGCCGACCTAGGTCGTCACGTCCGTCCCAGATTTCGTCATGCTCAACCGAACCGACTCTCGTTGCGCCTCGCAGAAGAGTTCTCACAGGCGCCATCGCAAAATCAAATATCCGGATTGTAACCGGCAGCGTCTTTCCTGAAGTGGAATAGTGAACTCGGACAACCTCTGAAGCGGGTGAGAAGGGGAGGGGATATGAGTATGTTTTCCCACTCGCCTGAACCGGGACATAGGTCCTGAAAACCTTCCATGAGGATCCGAATGGTTGTGCAGGAGAGTCAATGGTATAGGCGAGTCCATCGTCTCCGCCGACCCACACCGTATCGCCTTTTGCAGTTGTTCCGATCACTCTCGAGGAAGCAAATCGCTGGAGGTTCGTCGGGTCCAGAATGCTACCGCTTCGTGTCCACGATTGACCAAAGTCAGCTGATCTGTACAAACCCCCATCAGCTGCGACATAAACAATCGAATCGCGAACGGCGATGTTGTGCGCAAAATCCCCGAGGAGGGCCGTCCCCCAAGTCTCTCCGCCATCGGTCGAAAAACTCACGCCCCTTTTTTCATCAGGGTCAACGGCATTGCTCGTAGCTGCCCAGATGACCTTCTTTGACCTCCAACGTTGTTCCGTGATGCAGACTACGAAGTTTCCTGAGATCGGTTTTAGCTGGTTTTGATGATTGAACTTGCGCCAACTAACTCCACCATCAGTTGATTTGTTGATGCCGTTGGCCGTGCCAACCCACA
>JBGPAN010000247.1:0-6402 GCA_041480785.1 Bacteroidota bacterium
ACCCGAGTACTCCAATCGATTATCTATCAGTATGTTGAAGCTACCTCGAGCGAGCGCGCCCAGAAGATCCTTCTGAATTGGGCAGAATATCAGCCAATGTTTTGGAAAATCGTGCCAAAGCTCCGATCTCTCTCACTGTCTCCCAGAGAAATTCCGGCGGAGACGGCAGTTGTGTGAGATCGTGAAAATGAATCATTACTCTCCAACCAACAACTAAAGGAATTGCAGAGGCTATGGAAGAGCGGATCTCTGTTTTTGACACAACGTTGCGCGATGGCGAGCAATCACCAGGTTGCAGCCTGAACCTTGAAGAAAAAGTGCGAATGGCTCGTCAACTCGAGCTATTGCGTGTTGACGTGATCGAGGCAGGGTTTCCGATAGCCTCCGTCGGTGATTTTGAGGCAGTCCATCTCATTGCCCGAACCATCGAGCATTGCACGGTTGCCGCACTGTGTCGGACGGTGAAAAGGGACATCGACCGAGCATGGGAGGCGATTCAATATGCGAAGAAGCCCCGCATCCATACGTTCATTGCTACATCCGATATCCATCTCGCACATAAGCTCAAGAAGACTCGTCAGCAGGCTTTGGATGACGCCGTAGGGGCGATTCAATATGCCAAATCGCTTTGCAGCGAAGTGGAATTCTCGTGCGAAGATGCTTCGCGGAGCAATATCGACTATCTGTGCGAGATTGTTACGGCAGCGATTGCAGCCGGTGCGACCATCATCAATCTCCCTGACACCGTCGGCTACGCGATTCCGGAGGAATATGGTGCAATGTTCCAGACGGTGCGAGGTCGTGTTCCGGGAGCGCAGACCGTGGTCTTCAGCTCACACTGTCACAATGATTTCGGATTGGCCGTGGCGAATTCGTTGGCAGCGGTCGGCAACGGGGCTCGACAGATTGAGTGTACGATCAATGGAATCGGAGAGCGCGCCGGAAATGCAGCACTTGAAGAAGTTGTCATGTCAATAAGGACCCGCAAGGAAACCCTCGGGCTCGATACCAATGTGAACACAGAAGAAATCTACAAATCCAGTAAGCTGCTGTCCACCCTGACAGGAATGATGGTGCAGCGAAACAAAGCGATCGTTGGCGCAAACGCATTCGCTCACGAGGCGGGAATCCATCAGGATGGGATGCTGAAAAGCCGTATTACCTATGAGATCATGACTCCGCAATCCGTCGGGATTAAGCATAGTACGCTGGTGCTTGGAAAGCACTCTGGCCGGCACGCCTTGAAGCAGCGGTATGCGGAACTTGGATATCATCTTTCCGATCAGGAGCTCGAGCAGGCGTACCAGACCTTTTGCACGATCGCTGATCAGAAGAAGGATATCTTTGACGAAGATTTGGTTGCGATTGTCGAAGACCGTGAGACCTCTGCGGATGATTTCTACCACCTTGAGAACATACAAGTGTTCAGTGGTACGAATCTCCGACCGACTGCGACTGTTGAATTGCGATTGCGTAATGAGCGGTTTGTTGACTCTGCGACGGGAGATGGCCCTGTCGACGCTGCTTACAAAGCAATCGAACGAATTACAGGCGAAATAGGAAAATTGACGGAGTACTCCATCAAATCCGTAACGTTCGGCCATGACGCCATCGGTGAAGTCTTCGTGAGGGTCGATTTTGACGGCGTTATGTTCAATGGCCGTGCGGTGAGTACGGACGTCATCACAGGAAGTGCGAAGGCGTATCTCGAAGCTCTGAACCGCGCAATGACCGCGAAGAAACGACGGGAACTGCAGCAGAACGGGACAAAAGAAAAAGTGGCTACTGTATAGAATCGGGTGATTCAATTCATTCACTGACAACTGCAAAGAAAACGAAGAACGATGACGAAGCCTCTTACGCTTTTTGACAAAGTCTGGAATGCACATGTTGTTGCGCAGGAATCTGAGTCTCCTGCGGTGCTCTACATTGACCTGCATCTCCTGCACGAGGTGACATCGCCTCAGGCATTTTCAGGGCTTCGAGAGCGCAAATTGAAGGTCAGACGGTCCGACAAATCATTTGCCACCATCGATCACAGCGTCCCGACATCTGATCCGTCGTTGCCGATGACAGATTTGGTTGCCGCAAAGCAGATCGCGCAAATGGAGGCGAATTGCCGGGAGTTTGGGATCCGGCTTTGCGGGATGAAAAATCCACAGCGCGGCATTATTCATGTCATCGGGCCGGAACTTGGCTTGACTCAGCCTGGGATGACGATCGTCTGTGGTGATAGCCATACGGCCACGCATGGTGCATTTGGGGCGCTCGCCTTTGGCATCGGCACGAGTGAAGTTGAACATGTCCTCGCGACCCAATGTCTGCTTCAGAGAAAGCCGAAGACGTATGAAGTTCGAATGGAGGGCAAACTCGGTCATGGGGTGACGGCGAAAGATGTCATCCTGGCGCTCCTCGCGAAAATCGGTGTCGGCGGAGGAACCGAGCACGTTTTTGAATATACGGGGAATGCAATCTGTTCTCTCTCGATGGAAGAACGGATGACAATATGCAATATGTCGATTGAGGGAGGGGCACGAGCTGGCATGATCGCCCCGGATGAAATCACGTTTCAATACTTATCCGGGAGAGAGTTCGCTCCAAAAGGGGAGGAATGGGAAAGGCAGGTGGCGCGCTGGCGTCAGCTGCCGACAGACGACGGCGCTCGATATGACAAGAGCGTTACAATTGATGCGAACACCTTGGAGCCGATGATCACGTATGGAACAAATCCCGGGATGGGGATGTCAGTGACGGATCGAATTCCGGATCCAGCAGATGTGGCCGATGCATCAGAACGGGGGGCGGTCGCAAAATCGTTGAGATATATGGGACTGGAACCGGGCCAACCTCTCCTCGGGAAGGTTGTCGATGTGGTCTTCATCGGCAGTTGCACGAATTCGAGGATCTCTGACCTGAGACAGGCCGCGGCCGTGATGAAAGGAAGGCGCGTTGCTCCCAATGTCCGGGCTCTCATCGTTCCGGGGTCTCAGGCTGTCAAGAACCAGGCAGAATCTGAGGGAATTGACAAAGTGTTCAAGCAGGCTGGGGCTGAATGGCGCGAACCGGGATGTTCCATGTGCATCGCGATGAATGGAGATGAACTCGAACCAGGTCAATATGCGGTTTCCACAAGCAATCGGAATTTCGAGGGACGCCAGGGGAAGGGCGGACGAACGTTTCTGGCTTCACCGCTCACGGCAGCAGCTGCCGCTGTTGCAGGAGCTATCACGGATGTTCGAACGATGATCAAGAACTGAGGGGTGACAACGATGAACCGGTTTCCGCCTTTTTCATCACGAGTAGCACCTTTGCTGGTGGATGACGTAGATACCGATCAAATCATTCCGGCTCGTTTCCTTAAAGTCACAGACAAGCTGGGACTGGGTGCGAACCTGTTTTCTGACTGGAGATACAATCCCGATGGCTCTCCGAGGGTGGAGTTTGTGCTCAATCGCCCCGAATACCAAGGAGTGGCAATTCTTCTTGCGGGGAACAATTTTGGCTGTGGGTCATCGCGTGAACATGCCCCATGGGCACTCAAAGGCCATGGGATACGAGCAGTCATCAGCACTGCATTTGCTGACATTTTCAGAAACAATGCGCTGAAAAATGGAGTTCTTCCGATTGTAGTGGGAAAGGACGTTCACCGGGAGCTGTGCGACCTTATCGCCGCCAATCCAACCGCCGAGTTGAGCATCGATCTTGAAACGCAGTCAATCCGCTTGCCGGGTGGGGAAGCGAGAGAGTTTCCCATCGACAATTTCTCCAAAACCTGTCTCCTTGAAGGCACCGATGAACTAGGGTACCTGCTTCGATTCGAAAGACAGATTGCAGCTCATGAGTTATTGCAGAAGGGCATGTGAGAGAGCGAACCATGAAAATCCAAATCTACGACACAACACTTCGGGATGGCACACAAAGAGAGGGTATCTCGCTCTCGTGTGATGACAAGCTCGCGATCGCAAGTAAGCTCGACGACATTGGCGTGGATTTCATTGAAGGGGGTTGGCCGGGGTCGAATCCGAAAGACGCTGAATTCTTCCGGCGCATTCGCCAGATTCCTCTTCGTCATGCTCTCATTGCAGCATTTGGATCAACATGCAGAGTGGGGGGTGATCCTTCGACGGACTCGAACATTCGGGCTCTGCTCGATGCAGAAACCAGCGTGTGTACGGTCGTAGGGAAAACTTCGCTGATGCACGTTTCCGATGTGCTCCAGACAACTCCAGCCGAGAACCTCCGGATTATCCAGGAAAGCGTGGCGTTTTTGGTGTCCAGCGGGCGGACGGTTGTCTACGACGCAGAACATTTCTTTGATGGCTACCGACTTGACCAGGACTACGCACTCGCGACTCTTCGGGCAGCGTCTGCCGGCGGTGCAGAGACGGTCGTTCTGTGTGACACAAACGGCGGGACCATGCCATGGGATGTTGCGTCGATTCTTCGCTCGGTGAAGAGCAAGATGTCGATCCCTCTTGGAATTCACACGCATAACGACGCGGATTGTGCTGTGGCAAATTCACTCGCGGCAGTTGCAGAAGGATGCGTGCATGTTCAGGGAACAGTGAACGGCTACGGCGAACGATGCGGAAATGCGAACTGGGTCTCCGTCGTTTCCAATCTCGAATTGAAAATGGATATACGCTGTCTCCCGGAGGGAAGTCTCCAGAAGCTGACGGAACTCTCTCATTATGTGGCAGAAGTCGCCAACCTCTCTCCCGATGAACATTTGGCATATGTCGGGAAGTCGGCCTTCGCGCACAAAGGGGGCATCCACGTCGCGGCAATCCGGCGAAATGAACAATCCTATCAACATATAGATCCGGCTTTGGTAGGAAACCGACTTCGAGTGGTCGTCTCTGAACTCTCCGGGCGCGGAAACCTCCTGAGCAAGGCCGAGGAGTATGGACTCGATGCCCCTGTCGGCTCAGGCGTGACGGAAGTGCTGAATACGATCAAGGCTCTTGAGGCCAGAGGATTCTCGTTCGAAGCAGCAGAAGCGTCAGTGGCGATGCTGCTGAAACGCCAGCAACCGGAATATAAGCCTCCGTTCGAGTTGATCGATTTTGCAGTCAACGTGGAGCATCGCCAGGGACGTGGATTGTTCGCAGAAGCTTCCATCAAGGTGAAGGTCGGGAAGGAAATTCTTCACACAGTGGCAGATGGGACTGGTCCGGTGAACGCACTCGATGCCGCGATTCGCAAAGCACTGTCTCCGGTCTATCCATCGCTGAATGATTTTCATCTCGCTGACTACAAGGTGAGGATTCTTGACGGTGAAAATGGGACCGCGGCTGTGACGCGAGTTCTCATCGACACACAAAATGGCGTGAAACGATGGAGTACCGTTGGAGCGAGCGCAAATATCATTGAAGCAAGCTGGCAAGCACTTGCTGACAGCGTTGAATATGGTTTGCTCCTGACATAAATGATTCTTAGAAAGCTACGGGAGAAATTTGAAAGCGACTCTTGTTGTACTTCCTGGTGATGGAATTGGACCTGAAGTAACCTCGTCCGCAGTGAGGGTATTGCGAACTATTGCTGAGCGGGGTGGACACGAGTTCGAGTTCACCGAGTATCCCATTGGAGGATGCTCGATTGAAAAGCACGGTGTTGCCCTGACAGAGGAGACGCTGCAGGCGTGCAAGGCATCAGATGCTGTGCTCCTTGGCGCGGTCGGAGGACCGAAATGGGATAATCCGAATTCGCCCGTGCGTCCTGAACAGGGCTTGCTGGCAATTCGGAAGGGACTGGGATTGTATGCGAACCTCAGGCCTGTTCGTTCCCATCCCGCACTGCTCGACTCGTCACCGGTAAAGGCTGACCGACTTGCGGGAGTCGATATGATCGTTGTCCGAGAGCTCACGGGGGGGCTGTATTTTGGTGAGCCGAAAGGTCGCATCAGAGAGCAAACGGGGGAGCGGGCGGTTGACACCATGGCATATCACGACTACGAGATAGTCCGCATTGTCGAACTGGCTTTTCGGCTCGCGAAGTCACGAAAAAAAAAGGTCACGTCAGTCGACAAGGCAAATGTGCTGGAGACATCGCGTCTTTGGCGCCAGATCGCAACCGACATCGCAACAAGGAATCCTGGAGTCGCCATCGAGCACATGTTGGTTGATACCGCCGCAATGCGGTTGATCACCTCTCCCGCGAGTTTCGATGTTATGGTCACAGAAAACACGTTCGGGGATATCCTCACAGACGAGGCTTCTGTCCTGGCTGGGTCGATGGGTATGCTCCCCTCAGCATCTCTTGGCGACAAAGGCCCCGGTCTGTATGAACCGATTCACGGTTCTGCTCCGGATATCGCCGGCAAAGCAATGGCGAATCCCATCGGTTCCATCCTGAGCGCCGCGATGCTATTGCGGCATAGTCTTGGACTTGAACAGGAAGCGC
>JBGPAN010000248.1:0-6368 GCA_041480785.1 Bacteroidota bacterium
GGCTCGCGGTGAGGACGTCGATGAACGGACAGACATCTGGTCTCTGGGGGTCGTCCTCTACGAGATGCTCACCGGTGCATTGCCCTTCCCGGGACACTATGAGTCTGCCATTCTCTATCTTATTCTCCGCGAACAGCCGAAGCCAATAGTAAGTGTGAGAAATGATGTCCCGCGGAGACTGCAAAAGATCGTTGAACGGTGTCTGGCGAAAGAGAAAGAGCAGAGATATGCAAATGCGCAAGAGCTTCTGGCTGAAGTCCAAAGCCTCGAGAAGGAGCTTGAGCGCGCTGTCTCCCAGCCGCTGGAGAAACCTGTTGACGAGAAACGATTTGAAGCCGAGCGGCGCCCGGTGACGGTGCTGTTCGCGGTGCTCTCAACGGCAGATCAGAATCCTGAAGAACTTGATCCCGAACTGCTCACGTCGGGATTGAACGAGTGTTTCGATGGACTCATTGCGATCATCAAGAAGTATGAAGGGATGGCAGATCGCATCGTTGGAGACAAACTGATGGCGGTGTTTGGCGCACCGGTCGCGCACGAGAACGATCCGGAGCGGGCGGTGAGATGTGCACAGGAGATGATGTCGCACGTTGTTCGGATTGCAGCCCTTGGCATGATGCAACTCTCGGAAGCGATGCAGCTGAAAATTGGCATCCACACTGGTATTGTCGTTGCCGGAAGTGTAGGAACCGCTGGAGAGTCCGGTTACTCGGTTGTTGGGGATGTCATTAATGTCACAACCGGTATCGTTGATGTTGTGCCACCGGGCAAAATCTGTCTCAGCGCGGAAGTGCAGAAGCTCGTTGCTGGAATGGTGGAAGTCGAAGAGCCGCGTATGATTGCTGTCAGAGGCAAAGCACAGGACATGAAGGTCTTTGATCTCCGATCGCTGAAGATCGGGGCAGAGCCTGGTCGGCGGATGGTGGGAGGCGGTGCGTTCGTGGGACGATCGGAAGAAATCAAAGCATTCGAAGAAGCGATTGAGCGAGTTCAGAAGAACCTTGAAGTTCGCCTGTTCATTCGGGGCGAAGCCGGCGTGGGAAAAACCCGGCTGAAGAATGAACTGGTAGCCGGCGCAGAACGACGGCAGATGTCCATCATTGAGGGGAAATGTTCGAGCTTTGAGACGAACACTCCCTACTACCTCTGGAACACGTTTCTCAAGAGCCTGCTGCGGGTTGAGCCGGATACACCGGAGTCCGAGGTGCGTTCGCGCCTGCACGAGATGATGAAAATGTTGGCTCGAGAACCGGACGAGCCATACCTGGCCTCTTTGCTGTCGCTTCGTTCTGAAGAGATCCGCCTCGAGGAAGATGAAGAGCGAAAAACCAAGATGTACGTCGCGGCGCAGAGACTCCTCAATGCATACGCTGAACGGAAACGTACGGTGTTTGTTTTTGAGGATCTTCACTGGATTGACCGGTTTTCGCAAGCGTTGCTGGAGTTTGTGTTCAAGGAACAGCAGTTCGCACCGGCGTTGATTGTCTGTCTCTTTCGGCCAGAGTACCGGGACATGGATGGGTTTATTGGAACAGGAAAGCAACTCGACCTTGATCGCCTCCCCGGCGCGCAGGCACGCGAACTCATGAGCTTAAGATTCAACGCCGAGTCGATACCGGACCAACTGGCGGGTCTCATCGAACAACGATCGGAAGGGAATCCCTTCTTCATTGAAGAGATCATTAAGACTTTACTGGACAAAGGGATCGTCAGTGTGAAGAAGGGGAAGCTCGAGCTGCAATCTGAGAAACTTGAATCCGGAGTTCCCGAGACCCTGCAGGGGGTGATTCTTGCAAGAATTGACCGGCTGGAGGAGCGCATCAGGGAGGTTCTCCTGGATGCATCCGTCATCGGAAGAGAGTTTTCGAGGCCTGTGCTTGAACATGTCGTTCACAAGAAGATCGATGTCCATGCGGGATTGAAAAAGCTTGAGTCGCTTGAGCTGGTATTTGAGAAGGAAGAAGCGCGTGAGCTGGAATACCTTTTCAAGCATTACCTGATTCAGGAAGTAGCGTACAATACACTGCTGCAGAAAAAGCGGAAACAACTCCACGGAACGATAGCGAGAGCAATTGAAAAGTTGTATGCGGATCGGCTGAAGGAGTTCTATGAGATTCTGGCGTTTCATTACGAGAAAGCTGAAGAGTGGGAACAGGCTGCCGATTACCTGAGCCGGGCGGGCAACAAGATGCGGGAGTTCTACACCAAGGAGGAGTCGAAAGGTTTCTCAGAACGCACAAACGCGGCGAAGGCAAAGCTCGTCGAGGGAAAGGGAGTGAAGAATCGAGTTCTCATCCTCTACCGACTGGTTTTTGGTCTCATGTTCTCCATGTGGTTTTTGACGGCGATGTCTCTTCTTCTCGTATCTTTCAGTTCGCCGAGGTACCTTTCCGCGTCGGGGATCGTCTTCCTCCGCTTGTTTGCAGTGTTCTACGCCGTGTTTTCGCTATGGGGCGGTCTTCGATTCTTCCAGATCTTGCGTCCACGACCGAGAGTATTTGAGCTGTTTGAAGACCACATCGAGATAATTTTTAACGACGGGACCAGTCGAGCTCTCGATTTTTCCGACATTCATGTTATTCACTTCTACAAAGGTGCAAGGTTTAGTTGGAGATACTTTGCAGAAGAAATGTATCTTCCTGTCAAGCTCCGCTCGCTCAGATCCCAGGAACGTATCAATCCCGCATCATTTGGATTCGGATCGAAGAAGGGGGAAATCCATATACGGAGAAAAGGTGGTTTGTCCTTCTTCAGCAAAGAATCCATATTCAAACCATGGAAGTACAACTTACTGAGTCAGCGTGATCTTGCGCTCACACCAGCGAATCCAGACGAGTTCTATGATCAACTCGTGGTCGCCTTTGGGAAATGGCGTGTGAGCCAATCGGCTTCGAATGTACGGCCGAAAGAAACGAGAACTTCGTCCATTGTCTCGCGCAGGACGCTTCCAGAGGAAGAGCCTGTTTTCACATTCCGACCAGTATTCAAGGTCCCCGCCGTCATCGGTACCCTCCATCTATTATGGTATTGTTTTGCGCTTGTCTTCCCACTCATGGTGATCCTAGCATTTGTATCCGGCGGTCCCAGGGAGTTTGCCGGAAAGCTGTTTCTTGTCCTCTGGGATGGTTTCGTGTTCACGTTGCTATTCCTATTTCTTGCTTCTCCGATTCGGATGCGGAAGAGGATGGCAGAGAAGTGCAGCTATGAGTTCTTTCGCGATAAGATGAGGTTTTCAACTGGGGGGAAAGACCCTGGTACCCGGACCATTTCGTACTCCGATATCGTCAGCGTCGAGTTGCTGAACAAGAAAACCCACAGGATGTTCAATGTCGGCTGCGTTTTCATCAGGACGAATACGGTTACCGTGATTAATGAATGCACGAGATTGGCTGAAACAGCGTTGATCATTCCTGATGTTCCTGACGCTGGAAACGTAATCGGGAGAATCAACGAGCTGGTTGATGCAATCAAGCAGAAGGAGAAGGGCTGAACCAATAATGAGTCACCGGACGCAGCACACGCTAAGGGCTGGTGCGAAGTCATGCCACGAAGACGCTAGGACACACGTTGAACTTGGAAAGTGCACGCAAATGAGACCAAGTGCGACGATTATCCCTGTTGCTTGACACTCGCTGGGAAACCGCGTACTATAGACGCGTGCTGAAGCCGGGGAAGGCTTCAAGAAGCGAGGAATTGTGATGAACCTCCGGATTTCGCGATTTTCGCGTCCGCCGTGCTTGACCTTTTGGCGGAGCGATGCGATGAAGGAGGTTTTTTTGCTCTCCGAGGGCCCACCATGATAGGCCAGATCGTATCCCACCATAAGATTCTCGAAAAGCTTGGCGGCGGAGGGATGGGGGTAGTCTACAAGGCCGAGGACACCAAGCTCAAGCGCACGGTTGCTCTGAAGTTCCAAAATTCCCCGCGAACGTTTTTCGTGAGCGGATGGAATTTTGAGAATCCCGACGTGGTTTGTCGGGATCTGCCGGAGGTTGTATGATCGGCCAGACCATATCACACTACAAGATTCTTGAAAAACTCGGTGGTGGAGGCATGGGCGTTGTCTACAAAGCCCATGACACCCGCCTCAAGCGCACCGTCGTTAGAGGTCGGAGACGACCGGGGATTCGCACAACCGCATCTCACTCCACAACGGAAGGAGTTAGCGATGAAAATCACACAAGTCACGTTCGCGGTTCTCGCTTTGATGCTCATCGAGCATTGCACGAGCCTCAAGCCCCCTCCGTCTGAAAAATTGCAGGTCAAGTTGACGGATGAATGGGTTGAACTACTTCGGGAGGATACCGCATTTGCATTCCAGTCCGGCGATACAACTAAGCTCACCCTCCCCCCGATCCTGGTCCACAAGATCGGTGTTGATCCGCCAGCGGGGAGGAGCCCTCGTCCCTATGACTCGGTATATGTGAACGCGGTAATCACAAAAAAGGGGAACGTAAAGCGGGCCTGGATCCTCAAGAGCGAGAGCCCCTATTTCAACAAGGCTGCACTGAAAGCGGTGGTGCAGTGGAAGTTTCAACCGGCATTGAGAAATGGCGTTCCAATCGATACGCTGATCCAGATAGCCGTTCCTCTGAACTGAGGACGAGCACGACTTCCCAGCCTCATAAAAGGAGTGTGCCTATGAATGATCACCAAATGCAACGCCGTGATTTCATCAACAAATTGATGCTCGGATCATTCGCGCTCGGCGCAATCGACTGGAGCGCTTTCCCTGTCGGACCTTCCTTAGGCAGCCGGGGAGACGATTTTGATGCAATCATCATCGGCTCCGGACTCGGCGGACTGAGTTGCGCCATGGCCTTTGCGAGGCAGGGATTCAAGCCGCTCGTCATTGAAAAGCACGACAAGCCCGGCGGATATGCCACCGCGTTCGCGCGTCCTGGCGGATTCGTGTTTGACGTATCGCTCCACTCTACAGGAGTCGGCGAGCGAAACGGAATCCGCAATCTCATCGGCGGTTTTCCGGAGATCTCCGATGTCGAGTTCCTTTCTCATCCAAGTCTCTACCGAGCAATCTACCCTCACCATGACATCAGGGTTGCTCAGAGAGATCCCAAGGCCTTCATTGTTCAACTGACCCAGCTCTTTCCCCAGGAAAAAGAAGGCATTCAGGGACTCTTTGATGACATGCTGGCTTTGGTGGGGGACATCCGCAAGCTCTCCGCGGCGAGAGGCAAGGTTGATATGAGCAGCTTTCCGGTGGATTTTCCGACCTTGTTCAAGTTCAACCAAAAAACGTGGGGAGAGATGGTTGATGGTCGGATTAAGAACCCTGAGCTCAAAGCGATATACTCAGGCCAATGGGGATACTACGGTCTGCCACCATCGAAACTCTCATGCTTCTACTATGCGATTCCGTTTATTGGATATTTGTCTGAAGGTGGCTACTATCCCAAAGGGAGATCACAGAACATCAGTGACGCCTTCGTGAAGTACATCGAGGGGCATGGCGGCAAGGTTCTGCTCAATACGAAGGTTGAGCAGATCCTGGTCAAAGACAACGCGGCGGTGGGAGTAGGGACAACTGGCGGCAAGGAATACAAAGCGAAGGTTGTCGTGTCGAATGCGAACGCGTTTGATACCTTCCGCTCCATGATCGAGGACCAGAAGCCGCTCGCGGAGTATGAGGCGAAGTGGAAGGGATACAGCGTGAGTCTTTCGTCATTCCAGGTGTTCCTTGGACTGAAAGAAGATCTCGTGGGGAAGCTTCAGATACCCGATTCAGAGATCTTTGTAGAAACCTCTTACGATCCCGAGCACGCGTATGAGCGGGCGGTCAAGGGAGAAGTGGAGGGCGGCGGAATGGGTGTGACGCTGTATGATAACATCTACAAAGGGTACTCTCCGGAAGGGAAGAACACACTCAATATTTTGACGCTTCAGGGGTACAGGCCGTGGGAGAAATTCGAGAAGGACTACTTCAAAGGAAACAAAGTAGAATATAAAAAGGAAAAAGAACGGATGGCGGACATTCTCATCCAGAACGCGGAAAAGGTATTGCTCCCAGGGCTCTCAAAGGCGATACAGGTAAAGGACATTGCCACACCGTTGACCAACGTCCGCTATACGAGCAACTATCGCGGCGCGATCTATGGCTGGGATCAAACCGTGAACAATTCGGGCGGCAGCCGAATCGGCCACAAGACGCCGATCAAGAATCTCTACCTGGCCGGGGCGTGGTCGAGAATGGGTCACGGGTACGGTGCAGTCATCGGCAGCGGTCTGGAATGTTTTGGTGAAATCATGCAGAAGTGGTGAAGGGGCGGTGATTGGTTCCGTCATGAAATTTGCCAAATAACCAGTTAACCAATTTCCGCCGAAGGCGGATGGGCCTTCGGCCCAAACCA
>JBGPAN010000249.1:0-6360 GCA_041480785.1 Bacteroidota bacterium
CAAACGAAACACACAGTCGACCCTGAAATCTGAGGCACTCGTGCGAATCGTAAACCCTTCTATTGCCGCCATACTCTTGTGCCTGTCCTCGGTTCACTCTCAGGACGGCACAGCACCGAGAAGTCACGCTGCCATCATCAAGCACATCAGCATTTATGAATCGCCATCGGAGTACTGCGCCTGGCCTTCGATCGCCAGGACAGTTGGAGGTGATCTCATCGTGCTGTTCACGAGAACGGAGGAGCATTTGGGGCCGAACGGCGCGATCCTTCTCAGCCGATCGACCGACAACGGAAAGACATGGCTCCGACCGGTCGTCGTCCTCGATTCTCCCATCGATGACCGTGAATCGGGGATCACAACTCTTCGTGGCGGACGGATCGTGGGTCATTTCTGGTCGACCTTCTGGACGAAGGAGTCGTACGAAAATCTCGCGCCGAACTCCTACGGGCGCGATTTGCTCGACCACTGGATTGCGATTGTCGGGCGGCCGGGATACCGGGATGCAAAAGGTATCTCCGGAGCCTCGGCGGCAGTCTCGAGCGATGGCGGACGGACATGGTCGAGACTAGCCCGGGGACACGACTCAGTTCACGGCGGGATCGAGCTTGCGACCGGGAGTCTCCTTCTTGCCTCGTATCGCGAAAACCCGGATAGCATCAACATCCACACGGCCGACTCGGCGTCCGGCCCCTGGCGTCACCTGGCGACGATCGTATCCCCGCACCCCGAGAGCCTGAGTTTCTGTGAGCCGCACATGCTGCAGCTCAAAAGCGGACGAGTGATCATGATGATCCGCGCGGTCACGCATCCCTACAATGACCGGGATCCGCGGTGTGTGTTGTGGGAATCATACTCGGACGACAACGGGAAGACGTGGGTGGCCCCCTTTGCCACATCGCTCTGGGGATCTCCGCCCCACCTGGCCTTACTCGCTGACGGAAGAGTTCTCTGCACATACGGCTATCGTCGCCCGCCGTATGGCCAACGTGCATGCCTGAGCGATGATGGGGTGAACTGGAGTCTCCGGGAGGAGGTGGTTCTGCGGGATGACGCGCCGAACGGCGATCTGGGTTACCCGGCGTCAGTCGAGCTGGAACCAGGACTCATCCTGACTGTGTATTATCAGCCAGATGTTCCGCCGGGGACAATTCAGCGTATGCATCCGCCGGACCCGCGTCGGACGAAGCCCGGGATCCTCGGGACAATCTGGAGGGTCCCGCCGGAGAGATAGTTTGCCAATTGCGCTCTCGTCCGCCACGGGCTCAAGCGGCTCCCTCGCAGTATTGGTAGGGTGACCTGTTGAGTCCCGATGTCCACAGACATCGGGACGAAATCCCGCCGTTGTCTGGCGGGACCCCCGTGCTTCGACTCGTGCCAATCAGAAACATCGGCACTCGCTCAACACATGCTATCCCGCTTGAAAAAGAGCGGGACGCAAGAAACGCGCAAGCTCTAAATAAGAATCCTCATCGGTGAAGATCCCCTTTCGCCTTCGGCTCACGGGACAAGTCGGTGGGGATTCTTTGTTTTGCTCAGGAATTCTTCAATCACACCCCATCTTTTTCCTCGAACTTGCCCCCTGTTTGCTTCTGGTTCAAGGCAGGCGTGGTTCTGTAGTCGCAGCCGGCTGTTCTCCTGTTCCAGCTCCTTCAGCCGTTTTGCCTGATCAACCCTCAGGCCCCCGTACTCTTTCCGCCACTTGTAGTATGTCGCATCGCTGATGCCCAGCTGACGAAGGACCTCTTCAACCGACATCCCTTTGCCTTGCAGCACTTCTGCTTCTCGCAGATTGCTGATTATTTGTTCGGCTTCGTGTCTCTGTCTACCCGTTGCTGCCTCCTTTGATCCAAAATACAAAACTTCCTAACTTGTTTTTAGATTACTTTGAGGGGGGCAGGTCACCTGTACCAAAAGACAGAAAGAGGCAATGCTACGTCCATGCTCCTGTTTGAGCAGGAGGAACGAGATTCGTTGTCGCGCTACGTGCAATTACCAGTCAAACCCTCGCGAAGAAGGGAGTGAGACCGTGTCTTTCAAAACATGCTTCATCTTCTCTATCGTCGCGTTTCTAATTCTCGTCCCCGCCAGCCAAGCGTACGGCGACCAGTGGACGACGAAAACCAGTATGTCCGTGTCCAGGAGTTTTCTGTCTACGGCAGTGGTCAACGGAACTCTCTACGCGATCGGTGGCGGTTTGGACTTGAACTCATCTACGCCAGCCGTAGAAGCATATGACGTTGCCGCAAATAGCTGGACAAGAAAAGCCGACTTGCCATGGACATATTGCGGCACCGTTGCTTGCGCAGTGAACAACAAGATATACGTTATCGGCGGCGCATGGTCTGTGCTGGGCTCAGTTGTTGGGATGGTGTATGAGTACACTCCCGCTTCAAATACCTGGGCAAAGAAAGCGGACATTCCGACAGCAAGGGCATTCGCGGCTGCTGGCGTTGTGAACGGGAAAATCTACGTCATCGGCGGAGCTTCTGCAGAATTGGCTTCGGCATACAATACCGTGCATGAGTACAATCCGGCTACTGATACGTGGACGAGAAAAGCCGACATGCCTACCGCGAGGTTCGCTAGTTCTGCGGCGGTGGTGGACGGAAAAATCTATGTGTTCGGAGGAGCGACAGGCATCTACCTGACGGGTCTCTCCGCGGTGGAGGCCTACGATCCGGCCACAGACACGTGGACTACAAAAGCCCCGATGCCCACCTCCAGGTATAGTCACGCTACAGATGTTGTCAATGGAAAGATCTATGCCATTGGCGGAGGGTTGGGATTCGGCACCGCCTCAGCAGTCGTTGAAGAATACAATCCTGTCTCGAACGCCTGGGCAACGAAGACTCCCATGCCCACGGCAAGGTGGGCTCTAGCGGTTGCCACTGTGGGCGGGAAGGTGTACGCAATCGGGGGTGCGTTGGCCTCGAACGCGGTGCTTCCAACTGTGGAAGAGTACTCTCCGGATGTAGCTGCGCCCGGGACACCGGCGCTAGCAGATCCGGCAGATGGTACTATCGGAATTGCGGTGACCACAGCGTTAAGCTGGACTGCTGTTTCTGGCGGGACGACCTACCGCATCCAGGTATCCACGGTGCCGGGTTTCACAACGATCTTGGTCGATGATTCAACGTTGACAGGAACATCACGACAGGTTGGACCTTTGTCGAACGGTGCAATCTACTACTGGCGTGTGAGCGCGAAAAATTCCGGTGGAACGAGTGCATACTCTCCTGTTTGGAGCTTTACTACGATCGTAGCTGCTCCTCCGGCACCAGATCTGGTTTCTCCCATAGATTTTGCGGTGGGAGTATCAATAAATCCGACGCTAAGCTGGAATGCCATAACCGGGGCGGTAACGTACCGAGTGCAGGTTTCTCCATCACCCGGTTTTACGACATTGCTGGTTGATGATTCGACAGTGACAGGAACTTCAAAGGCCGCAAGTGGATTGACGAATAGCGCAATCTACTACTGGCGTGTGAGCGCGGAAAATGCCGGTGGAACAGGTGTGTATTCACCAACTCGGAGCTTTACAACGATCGTGGCTCTTCCGGCGGTCCCATCGCTTGTGTCGCCACCAGACAGCGCAATCAATATCCAGCTGACCCCAACGCTCACATGGAACACCGCAACTGGTGCGGAAGGATACCATCTGCAGATTTCCACAGTATCGACCTTCGCAACGAACGTGGTTGATGACACGACGCTGACTGCTACATCAAAGTTGGTTGGTTCGCTGGCTCTGAATACAACATACTGCTGGCGGGTCCGGTCGAAAAACGCCGCAGGGTACAGCGCCTTCACAAACGCCCGAAGCTTCAAGACGATACTCACGACCGGAATCGCGAAGCTCGACGGTTCGATTCCATCGGAGCATGCACTGAGTCAGAACTATCCGAATCCGTTCAACCCAAGCACCGCCATTCGTTACGATCTTCCGAAATCAGAGAACGTGTCGTTGAACATCTACAATACCCTTGGCCAGCTTGTGGCGACCCTTGTAAATGAACGGAAGGAAACTGGCCACTATCAAGCGACGTGGAATGCCCCGAGCGTCCCCAGTGGCATCTATTTCTATCGCCTGCAGGCAGGAGAATTCGTGGAGACGAAGAAAATGATCCTCTTGCAATAGGTTCGCAACGGCACTGCGGGTGAACTCGGCGCTGCGCGCCACGCAGCCTAACAATTGTCACCCAAAACTGCTGCAGAGAAGCTAGAAAGGCAACAGGAGGAGAAACAAAAGCGTCCCCAAAAATGAATCCCCGCCTTTTCACTGGCGGGGATTCTTTCTTAAGCATTCTGACATCGACGGCCGATGATAAGAATCGCCGATCGGCGCCTCCGAGTTCACAGCATCAGAATCGAATGCCTGCGAAAATCAGGATGACGTTCATTGGTTGCTCGACAGTCTCCGTTGTCTTCGCACCGTTCAGGTTTGCTGTCAGGTCGAATTTTGGCTTGCTTGCGACATAGCTGGCACCAATGACGAGGGTGTTTCCAATATCGATGCCCGCTGAGGCGCCGTATGCAAAGGCATTTCCGGACTGAGAATCGACCTTTTCAGTCACGCCGGGCCCCGTAATCGTCAGCTCGGGTGATTTGGCAAAAATATACCCAGCCTCACCGTCCACAAAGAGACCGATCGAAGACATCGTGTAGAGCCTGATTCCCCCCATCGGGAGGATGGCAGTGTAGGAACCCACAGTGTAGGACAATCCAGGAATAGGATAACTTGCGATCTGCTTTGCGATCTCAGAGTCGTCATATTTGTGGATAAGGTATTTCCCATTCAACACGATGGCGATGCTTGGAGCCAGCGAGACCATGATCTCTGCGCCGCCAAAATATCCCTGTTTCGCAGAACCCTTGAAATCTACTTCAGCCTTGGCAAAATCCCCGCTCGGTAATCCGATTCCACCGAACAGCATGAATCCCCCGCGAGTGTTGCTCGACTGCGTGGTGCCTGACTGGGCGATGAGTGCTGACGTCAACCCGATAAGAAGCCCCAAAACGAGAATCAAAAAGTGTCTGATTCGCATAGAGGTTTTTTCCTTTCCTGGACGGTTAATGTTTAGTATATGCAGGAGTGCCATGGAAATGAGTGAGGGAAATCACACGGGGCGGCCATCAACGAGGAAACCATCGCGTTTGATTCCTTCCGCCTTGCTTCAACGGCTTGCGCGGGATTCGTTGGTCACTTATGGCAGCATGATACGCAAATGATACCATAATAACAGCATTCTCTTTCAAATCATCCGGCACAAGCGTGAATCGGAGGACTTGTTTCAGCTAGTTGTTTTTTCCCGGCAACGATTTCTTGAATATCCATAATCCATTCGACAGTTTTACCGATATATTGATTCGGATTGATTGCGACATCTTCTGGGGTTATGTTCTGAACCAAGCCTTCTCTGATCTCTGAAACATTCTTTGGTCGGTTGGCAATTCGGACCAACACATATACGAGAATCATTGCAGCAATCACAACGACCACTAAAGGCCCTAGATTTTTGAACTTCATTCTTTGTGTTCTTATTTTCAAGCTCGGTACACGAGTTCGAATCTCGTTGGGGGAACATAGTCTTTTCTCGCTCTGCGCCAACACCATCTCAAAGTTGCGATTCAAAGTCGCAACTGCCGTACCTAAGCAACTTCCGTCCTTCGACTTTCCCTCGGCTCGCACAGCACTGGCTATTCAAGAAGGAATCTCCGCCAATTCATAAGTGAAAGAGATAGACTGAGCTATCTCAGTTGTTCCAAAACGGGCACACAGAGCAAATCCGGTGGAAAAAGTGCAAAGTTTCTATCGTGTGCAACGCGTGCCCCCGCTTTTATGTTAAGAGTCAAGGGCCACCTTGTTTTGCAGTGAACAGTCTTGTGGTACACAGCCACCGTCATCTCCCATCAAGCTTTTATCAGCAGACAGTCCCGATGCAGTTCATCGGGACGCTGCATTACCTTTATCAAAGGAATAGAGTGTGGGTACGCAGTCTACGATTGAGCAGACAGTCGCGCTTGGGCGGGACGCCGCAGCGGGGGCCAAGCGTTACCCACGAGATGACCGATGATGATGACTGAGTTGGATGAAGAACGTCTCTATAATTGTCTCCTACACGACAGCAGGGACATAGGATGTTTGGTGTTTCAAGACAAAGCGAATGCGATTCAGGAGTTTATGAGCTATTCGTATGATGGCTTGGTGCTTTGGCATACGAGTGCAGAGCTTGTTGAAGGCCAACACCAAAGCAGGGTCTTTCCTGACAGCAACCCAGGCACACTCGATAATCAAGCCTCTGAGGAACGGATTGCGTCGCCGGGAGATGCCAGTGGTGATCTGGCGTTCGCCACTGG
>JBGPAN010000250.1:0-6349 GCA_041480785.1 Bacteroidota bacterium
ACGCACTCCAGCATCCGTCGGTTACTGAAATTCAAGTTGTCAACAAAGATAGGGGATTTCTCAGCCTTTCGGTCAATTCTGCCAGCAGGAACTTCCGCTGGATTCAGACACCGGGCATCGAAATCCACCATGAGGGGCTCGGTCTTGCATTTGCCAAACATGTTGTCGAACTTGAAGGGGGATTATTGAATGTTCGGGGATTTGAGCAGGGGCTAACATTCACTCTTCAATTTCCTCGGACCGGCCACAACTAATATCAACGAGATTTGCGTATGGCACAAGAGCGGGTTATCTATATTGTAGATGACGAAGAGACGATCTCCAAACTTTTGGAGCACTGGGTGACGAAGAAGTGGGGCTATGAGGCCCGCACATTTACAACAGGCGAGGAATGTCTCGACAATTTCAACACCATCCCCGACGCGATCATCCTCGACATCATGTTGCCGGGCATCGGCGGTGTGGAGACACTAAAAAGGATCAAGAGTCGATATCCTGACGTTCCTGTCATCATGCTCTCAGCCCAGGGAAAAGTCGATGTCGCGATCGAGACCATCAAACTCGGTGCAACGGACTATTTCTCGAAACCGGTCGACTTTACGAAACTCGAAGTCGGCGTCAAGAACGCCATTCAAACCCATGATCTTTCGCGCGAAGTCTCCCGCCTCCGGGAGGCTGTCGGCAAGCCCGTCCATTTCGACAGCATTATTTCCGACAACGGAGCGATGCAGGAAGTGTTCAAGCTCGTCCAGAAGGTGAAAGACAACGACATTTGTGTTCTCGTCCTCGGCGAGAGCGGAACCGGGAAGGAACTCATTGCCCAGGCGATTCACTACAACGGCAACAGGAAAGACAAGCCCTTCGTGGTGGTGAACTGTGCTTCAATTCCGCATGACCTTCTCGAGAGCGAACTGTTCGGCCATGAGAGAGGATCCTTTACCGGCGCCCACCAGCGACGCATCGGCAAGTTCGAGCAGGCCATCGGAGGCACCCTTTTCCTCGACGAAATCGGAGAACTCGATCTGAGTCTTCAGTCGAAACTTCTGCGGGTCATCCAGACGAAGCAATTCGAGAGGGTCGGTGGAAATGATACTCTGACAACCGATGTAAGACTTGTATCTGCGACGAACCGCGACCTTGTCAAGGCCGTTGCACAGAAGCAGTTCAGGGAAGATCTCTACTTCAGACTGGCGACGTTTCCTATTATGCTTCCGCCGTTGAGAGACAGACGATCCGACATCCTTCTTCTTGCCGAGCATTTCCTGAAGAAATTCTCCGTTGAAGTCTCGAAACCAGGCGTCGGATTCTCCAAGAAAGCCCTCAAGCTTCTGTATGAGTATGCGTGGCCCGGAAACGTGCGCGAGCTTGAAAATGCCATCCAGCGTGCTTTGTTGATGGCCGACGGACCAACGATCACCGAGAAAGATCTACCGTTGGCCGTGGTGACATTCGGTTCCCGAGAGGAGTCGACCGTTACGTCGCCGCTGTCCCTCGGTGTGGAACATATCCGGCCTCTTGAAAAGGTCAAAGAAGAGATTATCAGGTTGGCGCTGAAATCGACAGAAGGAAACATTGTGGAGGCGGCCCGGCGGTTGAAAATTGGACGGGCAACGATGTATCGCCTCATGAAGAAGTACAAAATCAATGAAGAGAAGTAGAAGTCAACTCAAGAATTCGTTTCAGTAGTTCCACAGGTAGGTTTTCTTCGCGTTTCTTTGCTGTCTGTGCGGTTAGATTCAAACCGCAAAAGTCACAGAGGAGCGCGAAGTGGTTTTGAGCCAAAAACTGATTGCTTTGTACTGCCGTCCCGAAATGTTCGCTTTCTGAATCCCGCTCACGAGCGGAATCCAGAAGCGGGAATTTTGTTCGGAATCTCGTTTTTAGACCCCGAGCAGAAACATCTCGGGGTGACATGATTGCTTTCGTCCCTTTGTGGCGAAAACTCACTTTTCGTCTGGACTTGTAGAACTCTCTCCCCTAACTACACACGAGATATCACGTCTTCTTGGGCTGCGTTCCTTCGCCTGAGCCGGCTATTCCATGTTCAATGGCATAGCGAACAAGGTTCGCCAGATCATGGATATTGAGCTTTTGCATGATGTTCGTGCGGTGTGTGTCCACCGTCCGCGGACTGATGAAGAGCTGGTCGGCAATCTGCTGGTTCGTCATTCCATCGACAACCAATATGAGCACTTCACGTTCTCGTCGCGTAAGGGGCACATCCCCCGGCTCAATCTCTGTTGCCACCTGCTCAACACGCCGGACATATCCTTCGGCCATGAGCTGGGAAATCCGCGGACTAAAAAACTTCTCCCCTTTCGCAGCAGCCCTGATCGCGGCTATCAACTCGTCTTTGCCCGCACTCTTGAGCACATATCCGGCTGCCCCTGACTTGAGGATTTGGTAGACATACTCCTCGTTTTCGTGCATGGTGAGAACAAGCACATTCACTTCCGGGTATTTCTTTTTGATCTGCTTCGTCGCCTCGATTCCGGAGAGTTTGGGCATCGAAAGATCCAGAACAACCACGGTCGGCTTCAACTCGCCTGTTTTTCGAACTGCCTCTTCTCCATCCTCTGCCTCCCCGACCACAAGGAAGTCCTTGTTACTTTGCAGGAGGGTTGCAATCCCGCTCCGGATGAGCGTGTGATCGTCTGCAAGGAGAACACGAATCTTATCCATAGACTTCGATCGCAGTTTGAGGAATTTCGACAATGATCTCCGTCCCTCTGCCGGGGCGGGATTCGAGCATGAGAAGACCATTGAACGACGCCGCGCGCTCTCTCATACTCACCAGCCCCATCCCATGACGCTGTTCTTTCCGCGGCTCAAGACGGTTAATCAAGAACCCCTTGCCGTCATCTTCGATGATGAGCCTGATTGATTTTGAGTCCCCGAGCAGTTGGATGTTCACCGTGGTGGCCTCTGCGTGCTTCGTGATGTTGGTCAGCGCTTCCTGCGCGATTCGGTAGAGTCCAACCTCAATCGACGGATCAAGTCGGCTCTCGACACCGCTGACGTGAACATGAACATTGAGATGACTCTTCTTCGAGAACTGTTCTCCCAGGAACTGAATAGCTGGAACGAGCCCAAAGTCGACCAGGACGCTGGGCATGAGATTGTACGAGATTTCTCTCGCTTCTGCCATGGCATTGTCGAGTAGAGATTTGATTTCCTTAATGCGTCTGCGATCTTCATCGGCCTGAAGGTTCGCGGCGTCTTCAAGGATCTCGACATTGAACTTGATCGCCGTGAGCATCTGTCCGAGACTATCATGGATTTCACGCGCAATGCGGCGTCGCTCGTCTTCCTGTGCCTTCACTCTCGCTCCTGAAAGCATCTCCAGTTCCCGTTCCCGGGAGAGGAGACTGTCGTACAAATGTGCGTTCGCGAGCGCTATCGAGGATTTTTCAGCAAGCGAATACAAGAGCCGAATTTCCCGAGCAGCAAAATCGTGCCTTCGCCTGTAACCGACAACGAGTTGTCCCTTGATTTCCTTTTCGACAAAGAGGGGATAGCGGATCGCAGAGATGATTCCCTCCGCCTCAAATGGAGGGAGTTCTATGACGCTGACCTTCGGAGGATCTATCGGTTCATTCATGATGACATGTTCCTTCGAACGCACGATCTCCGTCAGGGCTTTGCTCAGGCTGATTGCGTCCAGGGGCATGGGGGTCTTGTTTCCAATGACGGCTCTCCAGCGCGCCTGATTGGCATCCAGGTCAACCAGCATGACGCCGGCCCAGTCGGCACGAGTCAGCGATTTCGCATGATACGAAATGGCATCAAGAACGGCCTGGAGATCGACGCTCGACACGAGTTGCCGGTCGATGGCGCTCATCGTTTCCTGCTCCCACAACCACAGCGCCTGCTCCCGCTCAAGGGCCTTTCGTTCCGTGATATCCCGGATGGAAGCCTGCACCGCGGGCTTGCCATTCCACGAGACAAGTTTTGCATTGACCTCCATGTCAACCACTCTCCCCTGCTTGGTCAGACCCTTCATCTCGAAATTCCTGAGAACATCCTCCCCGATGGACTTCCCTTCGTAGCCCTCCAGCACAAGGTACCGATTGGATGGTGCGATAGTATCGGAAAAGTTCATTTCTCTCATCTCGTCGGCCGAATCATATCCAAAGATCTTGGCAGACGATGCATTGACGAACACGAGCTTCCCCTCCTGCACGACGACAATGCCATCCAAAGAGCTTTCGACGATGTTCTGGTACTTTTCCTGGGATTCAGCAAACTTTCGCGCGAGTTCGCGTCGCTCCGTCACATCGTGGTGAATCCCAATTGCTTCAGTCACCCTCCCATCTCCGTCGAGGACGGGCGAGATAATGAGCAACGTGAAGTACACGCCGCCGCCCGGGTGTGTCATTTGGACTTCCCCGGTCCACGCTCGTCCTGAATCCAGTTCCGTTCGGATCTGAGGCCACAATTCCCGTGGATTTTCAGGGTAATTAACAACCTTGACTCCCTGGAAAACAAAACTCCCCTCAAGACTTTTCGATGACATTGCGCTCCATCGCTCGAACGCCGGATTTGCATAGCGCACCATCCCTTCCGTGTCCATGACCTCGATAGGGTTCAGAGAGGAATCCAGCAGTGTCTCGTATCGCCGCCGTCGCTGTTCATTCTGCCGCCCGCGCCGTACAACGACCACGGCCAGCACCGTACCCATTCCAAGGAGAAAGAATGCAATAACGAATCCACGATACAGAGTAATCTCCGTCTGGTTTCTTGCCTCTTGAACTAGCAGCATGTCTTCATCGAGTTCTTCACGCACTGCGATATCAAGCTGCTGCCGCATGAGCCTGAAGAACGTGGCTGGGTCGGTGAAAAAGCTTGGCTGCCGAACGGCTTGCGGGCGTTTCGAAACCTCCGATGAAGCAAAGACCTTTTCCGACTTCGCTACGACTTCATCAAACATCGACCAGAGGCTCATGAAACGGACAAGAAGACGCTCTTTCTCCGCGGATGGTACATTAGTCAGAAGATCGATGTACGACGTACCGATGCCATGCAGCGACCGCGCCAAGACCTCCACCTTTGGATAGAGTGAACCTTTCTTCGCCGGATCTGTGTACGCCTCCTGAGCGACGGCGAACAGATGAATGCACTGGTCGTACCCGGCAATCAGGAGCGTATCACGCGCTGTGGAGCGCGTATACTCGATACTCGAGGCTTGATTGGTTTTCCAGAAGTCCGAGAGGAGATATGCAAGCCCCAGGCATGTGGGGAGAAGGATGACGGAAAGTGCTGAGACGAGGGTCCGCTGTGACCGACTGAGTTTTCCGAGCAGCCTGAATTTTCTTTTTTCGCCAGCCGGGTTCGTCATAGAAGGAAACGCGGGCAACACCGTTGACGGGATCGCCTGAAGAAAGCCAGATCATTTCGAAATGCTGCCCGTCGTTACTGCAAGTTACAGAAAGGAGCCTTGATATTCAACGCTGCCTCTGCCAAGCCAGGACCACCGGACGCTACTTCGCAACCAGTTTCTTGTAAGCGTTTACGTCCAGCAAATCAGCAAGCTCCGCGGGATTCGCTATTTTCATCTTGATGAACCAGCCTTCACCGTACGGATCCTTGTTGACCTTTTCAGGAGTGGACTGAATATCCTTGTTGATTTCGAGGACCTCTCCGGACACGGGCGCGTACATATCGGAGACAGCCTTCACAGCTTCAATCGTTCCGAAGGATTTGCCCTTCTGAACCTTTGTGCCAGGGGCTGGCAACTCCACAAATACGACGTCACCAAGCTCGCCCTGTGCATAATCCGTCACTCCTACCCAACCCATGTCCCCCTCAACTCGAATCCATTCATGATCTTTGGTGTATTTCAGATTTTCAGGGAAATTCATAGCAACCTCGTTCTTTCTGGGCTTTGTCGGATGCGTCATCGAATATCGGCGGCCAGGGAGAAGCAAATCTCACCGCCCATACGGACGATCAGTCATTGAAATTGAACTGTTCTATAAACTTTGTATCAAAGTCTCCACTTCGGAATTTCTCGTTGCGCATCAGTTTCTTGTGGAACGGAATCGTTGTCTGGATTCCCTCGATGATGAACTCGTCAAGCGTGTGATACATCTTCTCCACGGTCTCTGCGCGCGTCTTGCCCTTGACGATCAATTTCGCGACGAGAGAATCATAATAGGGCGGAATTTCGTAGTCGGTATAAGCATGCGTATCAACCCTGACCCCAAAGCCGCCCGGGATATGGAGGTTCACGATCTTGCCGGGGGAAGGCCGGAAATCATGCGCCGGATCTTCCGCATTGATGCGGCACTCGATCACATGCCATTCTGGTTTCGCCTTCACTTTCTTCACGCGCTCGCCGGCTGCCACC
>JBGPAN010000251.1:0-6328 GCA_041480785.1 Bacteroidota bacterium
CTGGCACTGGTGAAAACAAGATCGGCCGATGAGACGTTTGAGGCAATGAAACCGCTGCTTCGTCCGGGGAGGTCATATTCGTTTCATGTCAACCTCATTCATTTTGGGAGGCAGACCTGCAGGTCGAACAATCCGCTCTGCGGCCAATGCGTCCTTTTTGATGAGTGCGTGTATCCACAGAAGCATCGGGATCACACGCGAACGCCAGCCCTCAAGCGGCGGAATCGAATAACGGATTTCCTGATCACCGAGAAGATCGCAACCGATGCTTAGACACGCAGAGGTCAATCAGATCGATAGCCGTGAGAACCGCAGAATGAAAATTCTGAGTCGCTACCTGAAGTACTTCCTGAAGTACAAATGGCGCATTGCCGCCGGCCTCTTTTCGGTTGCTGTGTGGAGTGTGTCCGATACGATTTCCGCCTTCCTGATCGCCCAGCTTTTCACCATTCTTCAGAGGATCGGCGACGCTGTCAATGCCGGTCAAGCGATTGCCCTCCAGATTCCCATCAAGGTCTTGAGCTACACGATTAAAGAGATCAGCATCACTGGCAAAGATCAGACGATGCAGGTGATCCTTACGTTCGCGGGCGCAATGCTCGGAATCATCATGATCAAGGTCTGCTTTGTCTATATCCGTGAATACGTGATGAGCTCCGCCCAGCAAAAAATCCTGATGCGGTTCCGGATTGAACTCTTTGATACCGTTTTGTTGCTACCAGTGCGGTACTTCGATCAGCAGAAAACCGGAACGGTGATGTCGCGCATTACGAACGACGTGAACAACATGGAGCAGTCGCTCTACCTGACGGTCGAAATAGCGCAAAACATCCTTTACTCCTTGATCTATGGCAGCTTTTTGTTCTATACCAATTGGCAGTTGGCGGTGTTCACCATTGTCATCTTCGCGATCTCCGGGCTGATCTCTCGGAAGTTTGGGGACCGGATTCGCGTCTACAGCAGAGACTTGACGAATACACTTGCAGAGATCTCCGCCTTCCTGCAGGAGAAGATCTCATCAATTCGGATTGTGAAATCCTTCACTCGCGAGCCGCACGAGAGGGAATCATTTCGGAAAAAGGTCGATGAGAACTATCGGCATTCGATGAAAATCGTCAGAACCATGGCATTGCTGAGTCCGACCAATGAATTCTTCAACACATTTGTCGCATCGTTGCTTGTGGTTTTTACGGGTTATCTGTTTCTTCAAGGCTCGGTGACCATGGAGTCTGTCATCGGGTTCCTGCTCCTGGTGAATTTCCTTGCCAAGCCGGTTAAGGCGTTGGGGGAGAACTTCGCACGGATTCAAAAAACTCTCGTTTCGGCTGGTTTGATTTTCGATATGCTCGATCTTGAGAAGGAGAAACTGCAAGATAAACCCGGATCATTCGTCGTCTCTGCAGGGAAAGTGAAATTCGAGAATGTCTCTTTCTCATACAACACTGAGATCGCAGCGTTGTCGCATGTCAGTTGCACCGTCAATCCCGGCGAAAAAGTGGCGCTGGTCGGCCCCAGCGGAAGCGGCAAGACGACGCTCATCAATCTGATCCCACGATTCTATGAGTTGACCTCGGGCTCGATAGAGATCGATGGCCATGACACGCGCCAGATGAATCTCACAGATCTCAGGTCTCAGATTAGCATTGTTCCGCAGGAAGTTGTTCTGTTTTCCGGGACGATCGAGGAAAACATCCGCTATGGTAAACTCGATGCGTCAGAGAAGGAGATCGTTGAAGCTGCGACAATGGCGAATGCGCACGTGTTCATATCACAGCTGGAGCGTGGCTACGATACCGAAATCGGCGAAAGAGGAGTACAATTGTCTGGCGGACAGCGCCAACGATTGGCGATCGCACGGGCAATATTGCGGAATCCAAAGATCTTGCTTCTTGACGAGGCGACGTCAGCGTTGGATAGTGAATCGGAACTCATGGTGCAGGAGGCACTTGACAGGCTGATGGAAGGGCGTACATCGTTCATTATCGCTCACAGGCTCTCGACGGTGTATCGGTGTGACAAGATCTTTGTCCTCGACCACGGAAGTATTGTGGAAGAAGGAACGCACGAACAACTCCTCCGCAACGACACGGGGCTTTACAAGCGCCTTTATTCACTTCAGTTCAATGACGAGGGAAAAGAGGACAAAGGGACGATCTAGATGGAGTTCTTGAAGCCTGTCGAAATCGGATTCCGTCGCCTCCTGGTCCGTCTCCTGGGCCTGCTGGTGAAACGCTCTCGTCCATTGCCGGCGTCGATCGATTTCTCTTCACGAAAATATCTTTTTGTCCGGCAAGACCGCATTGGGGATGTCCTCGTCTCCACCCCGCTCATTCATGCAATGAAAGATCGGTACCCGAACGCGAGTGTCGACTTTCTGTTGAGCTCAAATAACCATTTCGTACTGGCGAACGAGCCTCTTGTCAGGAAACGTTGGATATACGACAAGACAGCGGCAAGCGCCATCGACATTCTCAGGAAGGTCCGGCGTGAACAGTACGATTTCGTCATTGATCTGATGGATAATCCCTCGGCCACCTCGACGGTGCTCTGTGCTCTTGCGGGAGGAAAATGGAATGTCGGACTGTCGAAAGAGAACGCTTATACCTACGATATCACTGTTCCACTCCTATCACGAAAAGAGACGCACATCATCGATCGTCTCGCGATGTTGTTAACGGTTTTTGGGATAAAGCGTGACGATGTCGATCTCAAAGTCCACTACAACCTGCTTTCAGAAAGCCAGGACTTTGCCTCCGGATTCTTGAAGGCCCATGGTCAGCGCGAGCAAACACTCATCGGAATAAACATCTCGCCGGGAGAGGGGACGCGTTTTTGGGGCGTGGAAAACTACCAGGCGCTCATCCGATGGCTGCACAAAGAGCACGGACAGTCTCCCATCGTGATCTTGTACCAACCTTCAGACAAATCAGTTGCACAAACCATAACGCAACCATTCTCCGAAGTCCTGCTCTCTCCTGAGACGAAAACCTTTGACCAGTTTGCGGCACTCGTTCAGGCGTTATGGATTCTCATCACGCCCGATACCTCGGCCGTTCATCTTGCTGCGGCGTTTTCGATACCGTCGGTCGTCATGTATGTCCAATCGAACAAAGACCTTCGGATCTGGGAACCTTATGGTTCTCTCAGCGAGACGGTGGTAACAGATATTGATGATTTGCGTGGCATCACGCAGACAGAAGTTTTCAACGCGGTTGATCGATTGGTACGGCAAATTGGATCGGTTTCGCTCCCTCTTGAGCACCTCGTCCCGCCTACCGCATGACCAAACTCGTCGAAGCACTGGAGCTATCCTTTCGCAAGAACATCGTCTATCCGTTGTTGGGGATGATATTTCGTAATCCCGCGTCAGGTGCTCCGATTGATCTCAACCATGTAGACCGGATTCTGATCTTGCGCTACGACCGGATCGGAGACATGATTGTTACGACCCCGATCCTGCGGGCGCTGAAACGACAAAATCCCCACATTCGGCTTGATGTTCTTGCGAGCAAATCGAACGCGGAAATCGTGCAGCAAAAACCATTTGTGGACAACCTCCTGATCCTCGAGACGAACTGGGCACGGCTGCTGAGACAGATCGTTCATCTGCGGAAACAACGGTACGATGTGGTCTTGAACCTCATCTTCAATCGAACGACTGGTCCAGGGATTCTGACGAACCTCGTTGCTCCGCATGGCTACAAGGTGGGTCAGGGTCCGGACCGCTACGCGTTCTATTTCAATCGTCTGCTCAAGGTCAGGCGATTCGAGCAACATATGCTCGACTCGTACGTTTCGATGATTGAGCAAGCGTTCGGGATCTCCGTCAATCGCGAGGAACTCGCGTTCGAAATAGCGGTGGGAGCTGATGCACAACACACAGTGGACGAATGGTTGGACAAGCAATCGCTTCATCGAAGGTCTGAATCGAAGTCTCTGGGCCGGCCGTACATCGTGTTGAATCCGTCGGGAAAGGATGAAGACAGGTCACTCGGTGTCGATCAGGTGATGGCTCTGGCCAAGAGTCTCTCTGGGAAATCGCATTTCCGCCTCGTGGTGCTTGATTCTCCTGGTAATGTTGCGATGAGTGAAGCCATCCGCGACAAAGCGGAGTTTCAAGAGAGCTTGGTATATCGGACGCTAAGTCCCCGCCCTTTGGGGGAATTGGCATCGCTCATCGAGGGAGCTCTCCTGGTGATCAGTCCCGACACCTCGATTGTCCACTTCGCTTCGGCGATGCAGACACCCGTCCTCGGGGTCTACGCCCCTATGAATGCGTCCCAGGAATGGCTGCCGTGCAAAGTACCCTATGAGGTCGTCATGGCCAAAGGGAGTCAGCGGATTTCTGAAATCGATCCGCAGATTCTCATCGAGGGAGCCGATCGATTCATCGCCCGAGCTCTTGAAATGTTTGGGGTCCAAACCCCGGAGGTGAGATGAAAAGAGAATCGGTATTCAGAGCAATGACGCAATATGGAATTCTCCTATTCGCACTGAGTATTCCCATCTCACATGTGCCGGCGCAGTTCGCCATTGGAATAGCTTTTCTCGGCTGGTTGGGGGAAGGGCTTGTCAAAAAGAAGTGGAATATTCGCTGGCATCCCGCATTTGCTCCGTTGATCATGTATCTGGTGTGGAACGTCCTTTCGGCGGCACTTTCCGAGCGGCCGGGGCACAGTTTGGGTGCCATCCTTGATAACGAGTGGCCTTTATTCATCATGCTGATGCTGTTCTGGATGATTGACGATGAAGCGTTCCTGAAAAAAGTTCTGATGGTGTTCCTATCTTCCGCGTGCGTCGCTGCTGTCTACGCTCTCTGGCAGGTGGTGGGTGGGGTTGAATTCTATCGCCACGCGGCCCTTGACCCTATGGGGTCAGGGCTTTATCGTGCCGTAGGGTTTTATAGCTTCTACCTGACGTTTGCCGCGCTCGCGATGGCGGTGTTCTTTTTCTCGACAAGTTTCTCGTTCGAACTTAGGAGGTGGTACTTTGTCGTGCTTTCCGTGTTGAGTTTTCTGGCTGTCGTCGGAACGTTCGCCCGGAGCATGTGGCTCTCATTTGCACTTGGGATTCCGATATTCGCATTCACACGAAGCCGAAGATTCGGGACAATCGTGACTTCCCTGGTCCTGGTCTTTGTTGTCGGAGGAATGCTCGCGGTACCGACGCTCCGGTACCGCGTCGGATCGATTCTTGACGCCGGTCAAAATGAAACCAGACTCAACCTGTGGAAGACAGCAGTGAGGGTTTCAGAGGCAAATCCTGTCATGGGAGTTGGGGAGGACAACTGGGACTTGGTGTTCGACCGATATCGCGTTGATGGGTATTATGATACGACTGTCCATCCACATAATGACTACCTCTCGGTACTCGTGTCCTCGGGAGTGCCAGGTTTGTTGGCGTTTCTGTCGACGTGGGGCGTCATTTTAGTGATGGGATGCAAATCAGCGAGAAGGATGCAAAGCAAAACTCTTCGCGCAGTGGGATGGGGAGGAGCCTTCTCACTGGTGGGATTGCTCGTGGGTGCTCTGTTCCAGAACTATTATGGCACATTCATAAACTGCCTTGAGTGGTGGTTTGTGGCAGGATTGTTGATGACGGCCGCCAAGATCAGCGTCCTGACCCCAAAAGAGGAGATGCCTGCGTAGGCGTGCAGTCGATTGTACTGTGTTCTTACATTCGAAACGATGCAGTCAGTTCTTTGATGCAGCGCCGGTCGATGATTTGAATTGTTCGAATGTTGTGTTCTTGTAGTGATCCTCACCGATGAACCGCAACACCGTCGCAAATTCCTTCGCCTCCATGTAGCCGGCAATTTTCGTGATGGGCCCGGCTCCTGATTCCAGAAAAACTGTTGTTGGATATCCCGTAACGCCCAGCGCCCGCGCAAGGCTCGCTTCATCAAGCTGATCGGTTCCAACAGTCACGTTGGTCGCAGACTCCGCATTGAGTCTCACGGCGATGAAATTGCTCGCAACGATGGTTCTGATGTTTTCATCAGTGTAAACTTCGGAATCCATTTTCTTGCACCAACCGCACCAGTCCGTGTATACATCGATGAGCAGTTTCTTGTTCTGAGTGCGGGCTAGTGTGACCCCGTCGTTGAAGGAGTGCCATTGGATTTTCCCCGACGATGAACCTGTCCCTTCGTGCCCTTTCTTCGAACTAAAGAACACGGCAAGTCCGACACCGACCAATGCGAGAACAATCAGGATGGAGGTAGTTCTTGAGTTCATTGTTTCCCCTTGTCGATCATGAATGTAGACTCTTTCGATTCAACAGATTCGGCAAGATATCCGTTCCTTAACCCCTATGATGCAGACATTTC
>JBGPAN010000252.1:0-6322 GCA_041480785.1 Bacteroidota bacterium
AGACCCTGTGTCCAAATCCCATCAATCGTCCCCCTTCGCCCGATTTCACCTTGTTCACGAATTCGGCGACCTTGTCTTTCGAGCCGATTTCCCGAAGCATGCGAAGCACTTGCTCGTTGGCTCCTCCGTGCAGCGGGCCGTACAGTGCTGCGGCAGCTCCAGCGGCGGACACAAATGGATCGGCCTGCGAGCTTCCGACGCTTCTCATGACGTTGGCGCTGCAGTTTTGTTCGTGATCTGCGTGCAGGATGAACAGAATATCCAGAGCCCGTTCCAATACAGGATTTACTTTGTATTTTGGCTCGGTCATTTTGAAGAGCATGCTGAGGAAATTTCCGGGGTAACTGAGGTCGTTATCCGGATACACGTACGGTTGTCCAAGGTGATGACGGTACGCGAACGCTGCGATCGTCGGAATCTTACCGATGAGCCTGAAGATCTGCATCCTGCGCGATTCAGCGTCGAAGATGTTCTTGGAATCCGGATAGAACGTCGACAATGCGGCAAGTGTGCTCACCAACATTCCCATTGGATGCGCATCGTAGTTGAAGCCATCCATGAACTTCTTGATGTTCTCATGGATCAATGTGTGGTGCGTGACGTTGTAGGTCCAATCTTCCAACTGCGCCTTCGTTGGCAATTCACCATGAAGGAGAAGGTACGCGACTTCGAGATAGCTGCATTTCCCAGCGAGCTGTTCAATCGGATAGCCGCGGTAACGCAGGATCCCTTTGTCGCCGTCGATGAAAGTAATTCGGCTAACGCAGGAAGCTGTGTTCATGAAGGCCGGGTCGTACGTCATCATTCCAAAATCGTCATCCTTGACCTTGATCTGTCTAAGGTCGATGGCCTTGATGGTGTCGTTTGTGATAGGCACCGAGAATTCTTTGTTGGTGCGGCTATCTTTTATCGTAAGCTGATCAGGCATAGCTTGTTTCCTCCTCGTACGATTGTGAAGTGAAGAATGTGCCGAATGAGTTCAGCTGTAGAAAGTTTGGAGCGCTTTCTTTTTCTCAGGCCTTCCTGGCGACATGTCATCAATGCTCGACGGAATCGCCGAAGATCTGTGTCAGATTTGACAAGGCAAGAACAAACGTTCTTCGAAGAACCAGCCTACAACCTTCGAATTTGCTCAACAATCGTGCCATTGGAGGCATCGTGTAAAGACTCAACAGAGACAGGGTGTAGAAAACATCTGCCAACGAGTCGTTCTCAATGATGATAGAATGGCCGGTGTCATTCCCAGCAATAGAAATGACTAAGAGCCAGATCGGGGTATGCGGTGTACTAGGAGGCTGGGCGAACCCTGAGCCAGCCTGAAGGCGCGCCGACTCAGGCGTCTGCTTCTCTCCGCGTCGCGGCGCGATCTCTGCCTTTAGACAGGCGGTCGAAAGCGCAAAACCAACCACGCTTATGCGGGCTGAGCTGTTTACATTGCCCCTTAATGCCGAAGCTTTGGTGAGAGCCCACAAGCGAGTGGTCAAAGGTCTGCTACCGGGTTGGCACACTTCAGAACATTGGCGTTGGAACTGTGCCCCATCCACTTCCCGTCGGTGTGTCTTGCACTTGAAGTATCTCTCCGGTGTGAAGATGTACATCTACGAAGAAGAGAGGTGTACGTTTAATATTGATATCGAAATCATCAAAAGGCGATTTGAGTTCATGATTATCCGTGGATACATCAATGAAGATGACTCTTCGCTTCATTGCCGGACTGTTGTGCATCTCTGGGCCGTGGGTCATAGTCGCTGCATGGTGCGCATGTCCGCCCGTCAAATGCGCAAAGGGATAGAGTATATACTCTGTGATCATGCCGATGGTCTTGTGCTTCTCGAAAAGCTTCCATTCGTCACCTGTGTCGGCTATCATGCCCTGCATCACGTAGTCTATCGGGATGAAATAGACACAAAGACGATCACCACTCTTGCTGGGTAGCGACCTGAGTTTTGAGGCGACGACACTATCCTCAAGTACTTGAGGAAGGAGTTCCCTGGCAATCGGTAGATCTTCAGGCGTGATTGTGATGACGTCAACATGGCTGACTTGTTCCAGCCGAAGGTGATGAACAGTGTAAGCTCGTAAGAGGAACCCGCTTCCGACAATAACTGTCAAGAGCACCAGAACAATAGCACCGACTTTCAGAATGCTAAGGCCTTGTTGGGAGCTGGGATTCTTTGTGAATAGCCTTTCGATTGGACGTGGCAAGAACATGCCGGTTCGATTCATGTAAGCATTGTAAGTCTCTCCGAAACGATTCATCATCCGTCGTTCCTCGTCCTTAGCGAGGAGGTAATACAGAAGGAGCATGACTGCTAGTAGAACAAGCGTCAGGAATCTTGGCCACATGATGGCAAGTCCAAGTGCGGCAAATGCCAGACCGACGTATTGTGGATGGCGTACCACCGCGTAGAGTCCTTTCGTAGCCGTCCCCTTCCTCAATAGCTTCCCTAAGTAGACTTGCCCCGCGCAAAAGAGAAATACCAACATACCTGCAACAAAAAACACCGAACCCAAAATGCGAATGACGACAAGTACTTGATTTGGCGGAACAATCATGTGAGGAAGAAAAAAGGCCGTCAACCAACGAGTGATCGCTGACTGATTGAGTGCGAGCAAGAATGGGTTGAATACCGTATAGAAAAAGGCAGCGAAGGGGCTAATCATGATCACAATTTCAAGTGCAACGATAAATGAGAGAACGATGGCACTATTTGCCGTCAATCGATTGATGGCTTTCTTGTTCAAACTATCCGAAGATGTCATTCTCGACCGTCTCCTACGTACAAAGCCAATTGCGCCAAGCTAATCAAGCCGGAGGATCCGACCTTGATGGCGCAGTTTGCCATAACTTTGAGCAAAACTGAGTGGTTTGTAGCGTTCAGTGAGCCAGAGGCTGATGCGCCTTTGGCGCAAAAATCCGCCTGTGCCTAAACTCACCGTACCAATATACACCAAAAACGACTGAGCGACCATTTAGCAAACAGTTTTAGTAGCATGTGCTCGTACCTATCACTCTCAATGCCAGACTGATCCTGCACGCGCTACGACCGCGTGCCGATTCTTTGAAAGCCCCCCAATGGCAAGGCATTCATGCTAACTCTGTCCTCGCACGAACGAGAATCGTCTCCCGCCAATGAGAAATCATGAGCTGTGAATTTGTCGTAATACGATGAATCGGCGTGGGGCTTGCCGTGGCACAGTATATGAGTATATACTCATATACTCTATTACTCGAGGAGAAATAATGAAGACATCAGCAGGCTTGAAGGCAGAGATACTCCTGGCACTTGCCCACCCAAACCGCATTCGCATAATCGAACTTCTCCGGAAGGATGTCATGTGCAATTGTGAGCTGGCACCAGCGCTTGAACTTGAGCAATCAAATCTGTCCCGACACCTTAAGATTCTTGTCCAGGCAGGAATTCTGAACTCATGGAAAGACGGACTGCGAGTGAACTTCAAGGTTGCGGATGATCGCATCTTGAAGATCCTGGACGTTGCTGCGGCAATCGCACGACGAGAAACGGAAAAGAAACCGGAAGCGCTGGAAGCATAGACTATGAAAACTCTGGAGAACGACCAATTATGAATATCAAGATTCTTGGATCCGGTTGCATGAACTGCAAGACGCTCCACCGCCGCACAGAGGAAGCGCTGAGCGAACTCCATCTCGAAGCGACAATCGAAAAAGTGGAGGGATATCAGGAAATCGCCGCCTATGGCATCATGAAGACACCCGGGCTGGTGATCGACGAGAAGGTGGTTGTGGCGGGTTTTGTGCCGCCTGTCGAGAAGTTGAAAGAAATCCTCCTCGCTCATCGAGGTCCACAATGAAACTTGTTGAAAAATATCCGCTCGGCTCAGTTGTAATACTTCTCCCTCTCTGGATCGCGCTGTATGCCATCCTGCAACACGGAGCAGACGCGCTTGTTCTTCTAACGGGACTGCCGCAGGGTGAACGACTGACCGAAGCAGTGCGCTTTTTCGTCTACGAAGTCCCCAAAGTGTTGCTCTTGCTGACGCTTGTCGTATTCGTCGTGGGAATCGTGCGCTCGTATTTCTCGCCAGAGCGGACACGTGCTATGCTCGGTGGGAAGTCTTTGTTCACAGGCAACGTACTTGCAAGCCTGCTGGGGATCGTGACACCTTTCTGTTCCTGTTCTGCGGTTCCACTCTTCATAGGATTTGTTGAGGCAGGGATTCCGCTGGGCGTTACGTTTTCATTTCTTATTTCCGCCCCAATGATCAATGAGATAGCGGTCGTGCTGCTGTTTGGGTTGTTCGGATGGCAAACCGCATTACTGTATGTAGGCACAGGTCTCGTCATCGCTATCACAGCCGGTTTTGTGATCGGCAAACTCAAAGTGGAGCGCTTTGTAGAGGACTGGGTCTTTCAGATCCACTCAAATAGCGCAGGGATGCAGGAAGCCGCGCCTGTGTTCCGGAATCGGATTCAATCCGGATACTCCGCTGTGAGTGACATCGTTGGCAAGGTGTGGCCCTACCTGCTTGTCGGTATTGGAGTTGGTGCAGGCATTCATGGGTACGTGCCGGAGAACTTCATGGCGGGGCTGATGGGAAAATCCGCGTGGTGGTCCGTGCCCGTTGCCGTGTTGATCGGTGTGCCGCTATATTCGAACGCAGCAGGAATCATCCCGGTTGTGCAGGCTTTGTTGGCCAAAGGCGCATCGCTCGGAACCGCACTCGCATTCATGATGTCGGTGATTGGCCTTTCACTGCCGGAGACGATCATCCTGCGCAAAGTCCTCAAGCTCCCCCTGATTTTCATATTTGTCGGCGTCGTTGCGTTCGGCATTATCATCGTTGGTTACTTCTTCAACCTCGTCTATTGATGGGCAGAAGGCAATCGAATCATCCAGGAGGAAGTATGAAGATCAAGATTCTCGGCTCGGGATGCAGCAAGTGCAAGGCGCTCGAACAAAAAGTGCGCCAGCTAGATGAAACACACCAACTGCACCTGGAAATCGAAAAAGTCACCGACCTCAAAGAAATTATGAAATACGGTATCCTGATGACACCGGGGTTGGTTGTCGACGGCGTCCTCAAAAGTTACGGCAACATACCCAAAGACGAACAGCTCTTACAGTGGTTTAAGGACCAACGGCTATGAAAATCAATCATGTGGCACTGATCATCGCGCTCCTCATTGGAACGCAGACGGCCTTTCCTCAGAAGAAATCCACTGCACCAATCGACAAGAAAAGTCCCATCACGTTTGTGGAACTCGGATCGGTGAACTGCATTCCTTGCCGGCAAATGCAGCCAGTGATGAAAGCGATTGCACAAAAGTACGGAGAGCAAATCAGAGTCATCTTCCATGATGTCTGGCAGGAAGACCAGAAGCATTTTGCGCAGAAATATGGTATTCGGCTGATTCCGACACAGGTGTTTCTGGATGAGCGGGGAAAGGAACTCATGCGTCACGAAGGATTTTTCCCCGAAAAGGACATCGATGCTTTCCTGCAATCGAAGGGGCTTAAGCCGGAGTCAGCGAAAAAGGATGATTGATGGATACGCTTTTCACAGCACTTTCTGATGCATTAAGCGCAAGTTACTCTGTTGCACTCCTAGCTGCGTTCGGTTGGGGTGTGTTGAGCATTCTTCTAAGTCCTTGCCACATCTCAAGTGTTCCTCTTATCATCGGTTTCCTTACCGCACAAGGCGAGAAGAAAACATCCCGCAGCATTCTTGTGTCATTCTTCTTCGCGGTTGGAATTCTCTTAACGATCGCAGCAGCCGGGGTCATCACCGCCGCCCTGGGCAGGATGATGGGCGATGTTGGCCCTTATGGAAAATATGCTATTGCAGCCGTCTTCTTTGTTGTCGGCTTATATCTCATGGATGTGATCCGCCTGCCTGACACTGGCCTCAAGCTTCGCCCACTCTGTAATCACTCGGTGTTTCTTTCGGCGTTTGCTCTCGGATTGGTGTTCGGCATCGCTCTTGGCCCTTGCGCATTTGCGTTCATGGCGCCGGTCTTAGGCGTGGTCTTTCAGATGTCAGAAAGGAATGTCGTAGCGGCCGGGGCATTGTTGCTCGCATTCGGGCTCGGGCATTGCGGCGTCATCGTTCTCGCGGGTGCGACGGCTGCCCGCGTGCAGGCATATCTCGATTGGACGAATCGCTCGAACGTGATCGTGTGGATAAAACGCACTTCAGGTTTTCTTGTTGTGCTTGCGGGTGCTTATGCACTCTACACATCATGATTCCAGGAATATTTGTCAAACACAAGCTGCGAAACGAAACGAGGAGGTAAAAAGATATGGGATCGTGTTGCGCCAAGCCTGTCACGCGCATGATA
>JBGPAN010000253.1:0-6288 GCA_041480785.1 Bacteroidota bacterium
TCTGTTCAGCGTCTAATAGACCCCGAACTGAGACATTTCGGGGTGACAATGTAGTTTTCATCCGCTCCTCTACAGACGCAGCCGAAAAGTTGTGCCACAAGGACACGAACCACCACAAAAAGTAGAAGAATTGAAATCTCTTTCACGGTGCCTTCGAGGCCAAAACTTCCTGCAATGTCGTCCCGAAATGTTCGCTTTCGGAACCCCGCTCACGAGCGGAATGCACGAGCGGGGATTTTGTTCGGGACCTCGCTTTTAGACCCCGAGCAGAAGTCCCGCTGCTCAGTCCCGCTTTCTGGGATCCCGCACGATAGCGGGATCCAAAGAGCGGGAGATTCCGCTGATAAGCGGGATTCATAGAGCGGAACATCTCGGGGTGACATGATTGCTCTGGCGCCTTAGTGGCAAAAATAGATTGTTGACACCCTTGCGGTCATTTCTTATTATGAAGTCGTCTGCAGTTCTCCACAAGGGATCTGCCGAATGACGGTCCTTGGACTACTTCTTAGGATACGAAGACAGTTGTGTTCGAGTCGCAGTTCTTCCATGCAGTCACGACACTCTTTGTCATTATCCTGAGACGGAAAATGCCCAATCTGCCTTTCTATTTCTATCGGACACCTAAACTGCGAAGCGCATGAGAATCTGCCTGATCGCTGAATCGTATCCTCCGGCCCTCGGCGGCGTTGAATTCGCCCTCCAGAGAATTGTTGAAGGGTTCATCGCAAAAGGGAATGAAGTCTGGGTAGTAACCTCAAGTTGGCAGCGACATGACTCAAGCGTCGAACAATCCGGCTCTCTGCGGATCTCGCGCGTCAAGACACTTCCATTTTTTCATCGTCTCTGGTTCATTCTCTTTTCGCTGCCGACTGTTCTCAAAGCCTCCCGATGGGCAGACATCGTCCAAGGGAGCACATTTGCCGGAGGTCCGCCGGCGTTCCTCGGCGGATGGTTAGCAGGAAAGAAGAAGTTGCTTATCGTGCATGAAGTATGGGGGAAGCAATGGCCTGTGTTCGAGTCGAGCAGGGTGCGTTCGCTTTTTTACCGTATCACGGAATGGATCATCGTTCGCCTGCTGTTTGACCACTACATCGCGGTCTCGAGCTACACCAAACGATGCCTGCGGTCACTAGGGATTGCGGAGGTGAAAATCAGCGTTGTCCATCATGGTGATTCAACGATTGATTTGGCAGGTGTTGATCGAATCGCGGCAAGGAAGAGTCTGGGGTTTGATGTGGAGGACTTTGTATTTCTGACGTTTGGCAGGGTGGGTATCTCAAAGGGCTTCGAGTTCTTTTCTGAAGCCATTCCGAAACTCGTGGATCTTCTCCCGCGGGCGCGATTCATCTTGATACTCTCGGGCTATGATCGACGAATCTGGCAGCGAGTTCGTAAGAGTGTCGTTGGAATACCGGAGAGTCGATGTAGACTTCTGTCATCTCTTCCGCGTGCTGAGTTGGCAGAGTACGTCAGTGCCGCCGACTGTTTTGTGATTCCTTCTCTCTCGGAGGGGTTCGGATTCTCTGCCGTTGAATCGTGCAATGCAGGAAAGATCGTCGTGAGCACCGACGCAGGATCGCTCCCCGAAGTTATCTTTGGTAAACACGTATTCGTGAAATCGGGTTCGACTGACGCCCTGGTGCAGGGATGCATGCGTGCATTCAACGGTGAAGTTGACGTCGCTCCCCGGAAGGAGTTCGAATGGAACCAAACGGTGGAGAAATATCTTGCCCTGTATGGATCCATCATTGGGGCGCATTTTCCAGATGTGGATGAATGTTGAGGGAGTCTCGGTCCACCTTTGACTTTCGCGAAGCAATGGGCTATCTTTGACTCAAAAAGGAGAGAACAAATGGAGCGGATCGTTAAGATCCACGTTCAACGACTTCCAGAAGGGGTCTATCTTGCGACATCTGAAGATGTTCAGGGTTTGGTCGCGCAGGGTCGGACAGTAACAGAGACGCTTGAGATTGCACGTGATGTTGCTCGAAAGCTCCTGGAGGCACAAGCTCCGGATGGTCTCAAGCACTCCAATCTGGTCATTGAAGATTCTTTCGATTATCCTCTGATCGTGAGTGCTTGAAATGGGCAAGCTCTCAGGCTGCAGCTATCGCGTGGTCGCGAAGAAACTACAAGCACTTGGTTTTGTGTTCCATCGCCACGCGGCAGGGAGCCATGAAATCTGGCACAATCCTCTGACCAATAAGTACACGACGATTCCCAACCATCACGGTGATCTACCCGAAGGAACCATGAGAGCGATTCTGAAACAAGCCGGAGTCACACCAGACGAGTTTCTGGAATCGCACTGACCTCGTGCTGATTCCTTTTGTCCTTCCACGCGCCAGAACCAAGTATGTGTGCGTTACGGATACAAGTGTGGTCCCATCGCTCCCCGAACAGAGTTCAACTGGAACCGAACGGTGGAGAATTATTTTCCCGTCTACGAGCGACTTCTTGAGAAATGAATCCAACGATTCCATTGAACCAAGACCGATTGGTTGTTAACGCAAGGTTCCTGACGCGGCGCATCACAGGGCTCGAACGCTATGCAAACGAGATGTCGCGACAGTTGAAGCAGTTGCGTCCCGGGTTGAAATTTGTTGCGCCAAGAAACGTGCTTGACAAAACACTGACTGCAGAGCTGGATGTGGAGCTTTTTGGCAGGCTGACGGGTCACCTCTGGGAGCAGATTGAATTACCAATGTTCCTCCGAAGCATGGGTCGTCCAGTGTTGTTAAGTCTGATGAATACCGGACCCATCTACTACACCAATCAGATCGTCGTAGTGCATGACCTTGCATTCCTGAGGAACCCCACATGGTTTTCACGAAGTGCGGCTCATTGGTTCAGCTTTCTGGTTCCGCGGGTCATCAAGGCTTCGGCGATCGTAGTCACCCAGAGTGCCTTTACGAAGAGGGAAGTTGTAGAATTGTTGAGTGTGCCGGAACAGAAGATTCACGTGGTCTATCCGGGAGTAGCCGATGCGTTCCGTTCGCACGGAGATGTCAGCCGGAAGAATTCGGCAGACACCCTGGTGCTTGCTGTGTCGACGCTCGAACCGCGAAAGAATCTGCATCGGCTGATTGAAGCATTCAAGATGATGAACCTGCGAGACGCCAGGCTTGTCATCGTTGGAAGCGACAATTCACTGGTGTTTGGAAAGAGTCAGTTGAAGAAGGCCCATCAGAACGATCCAACGATTCAGTTTCTGGGATACGTCACCGATTCTGAGCTCGCGGAGCTCTATCAACGAGCTGACGTTTTCGCTTCAGTTTCGATGTATGAAGGTTTCGGTTTTCCTCCTTTGGAGGCTTTTGCGAACGGTTGTGCGGTTCTGGTCTCCGATATCCCCAGTCACCGCGAGATTTTCGGAGATTCAGCGACATACGTAGATCCGTCCGACACTGCAGACATCGCCAGCCAGTTGAAAGCCCTGATCTCGAGTGAGAAGCGGGTCGAATCGTTCAGACGGGAGGAAATTCTTGCAAAATTCAACTGGCGCCGGGCTGCGGAGGACTTGCTCATGGTTATCGATCGAGCGTCAGGAATGTGAAAGATGACGCCTCTGGCAGGTCACCAGATTTCTTTCTATACTGCCAGAAGCTCGGACGAAAACCCCGTGTTTGCTGTCAGGTCCGAAGGTCCAAAGAACCCCTTTGGGGACTCCTTCGGAGAGTTTCCTCCTGACTGCAAAAAGTCACAATCATGTCAGGACGAAAGTCCTGACACCACAGGTGAGGGCTTTCATTTAGGTCTCTAGAAACACACTTGCAGGAGTTGGCTCGGGAGACAGTTATGACGATAGCAGGTTTCCTTCTCATCCTCGTGCTCGCCTTCCTCATTGAGCTCATCAACGCCGCACTTGGCATGGGGTGGGGAACGATCTTCACGCCAGTTCTTATTCTGCTCGGTTTCCCAACTATCGTTGCTGTGCCTGCAGTCCTTCTCTCTCAGGGGTTGGGGAGTATTGCTGCGTCTGTCTTCCACTCCCGATTCGAGAATGCATCGTTTGAGCCGGGTTCCATCGAGCTGAAGACAGCGGCAATCATTGGAAGTTTTGGTGTTGTCGCTTCCTTTCTGGCTGCCCTTCTTGCGGTAAACATCAACAAGACGGCCTTGAACACATATATCGGATTGCTCGTTCTTCTGATGGGCGTCGTCATGCTGATCGACAGACAATTCAAGTTTTCCTGGAAGAAAATCATTGGCGTAGGTCTCCTGAGTGCTTTCAACAAAGGGATTTCGGGAGGAGGTTTTGGACCTATCGTGACAGGGGGGCAGATTATGGCCGGTCAGGAACAGAAGAAGGCGATCGCCATCACGCTGTTTTCCGAGATCCCGATTTGCCTTGTTGGTTTTTTCACATATCTCGTTGCTCACGCAGTCAAGCAGGGTTCCGGTTCGGTGTTTGCTCAGCCAGCCGATAGCTTTCTGGCAAGTATGTTTTCCCGGAACATCTTCGCCTGGGAGCTTTGCCTGGCGCTTGTCGCCGGTGCATTCATCGCCGCACCTTTTGGAGCCCTCGCAACCAAAGTCCTCCGTAAGAACATCGTCCAAAAGGCTGTTGGCGTCCTGATTTCCATTCTGGGCTGTCTGACGTTGCTCAGAACCTACGTGTAGTCTGATATGGGCCGTTGCGGTCGACGAATCCGCTTCAAATTCTCCGATTCCTTTTGTATATTCGCGCTAGGCATATTGACCTACTGGAATAGCTATGGTCTTGTGGCTCACGGGATTGCCAGGATCTGGTAAAACAGCGCTTGCAGATAGATTGTACGAGTACCTGTCGGGCAAGGGTTTGAATGTAGCTCGCCTCGACGGCGATATCTTGCGGGCCACATTTCCCGAGACTGGATATACCAGAGAAGAGAGAATTCGGCACGTGAGGCGCGCTGGTGAACTCGCTGCAAAGTCCGAAAAGGATGGGGCAATCGTCATCGCATCGTTGATTTCGCCTCATCGCGAAGCACGGTCATACGTCCGGTCAATCTGCATGTATTTCGTAGAAGTCTATGTTAAGGCTTCGCTCGATACCTGCGAGAAAAGGGATCCGAAGGGATTGTACAAAAAGGCACGGGCCGGTGAGATCAAGAACTTCACTGGAATCGATGATCCATATGAAGAGCCGGAGAAACCCGACAGCGTGATCCCGACGGACGACCTCACACTGGAACAATCGTTTGAGCTGTTGAGGAAGTGTGTGGAGAGGCGGTTGAAGAACGCAGAAAGCGGAATGTAGAAGACAGAAGACAGAAGACAGAAGACAGAAGACAGAAGACAGAAGACAGAATGAAGAAGACAGTCAGGAAATATTCTCTGAAGGATCCGCAGCAGGAGCTCGACGACAAAGAGTTCTGGAGGCATCAGAGTTACGAATACAAGATTCTAGTCGTCGAGAGCCTTCGGCGCGCGTGGTCCAAGTTGAACCCTGAACGGCGGGAGCATGGAAACATCAAAGGATTTCGAAGAATTCTTCGAGTTGTTAAACAGGCATAGGGCTCGATATCTTGTCGTGGGCGGATGGGTCAAAATCAATTGTTACTTATAGTACTTGGTGTTCTTCTTGCAGGGTTGGCAATCTATGTTGCATTGACCATGTTTGGTGCTAGTGCCGAAGAGAGCACAAGGAATGCCATGATAAACGACTTAACGGCTTTCGGTAACGGTGCACGACTATGGTATGAGAAGCCTGTTGCACAAGGCGGAGGTGGTGGTAGTTTCACTGGTTTCACGCCAGGTCGAATAGGGGTGAGAGATAATGCAAATGCCCGGTATTTCATAGAGAGTGCTTCAGGTGATTTGTGTCTCATTACGGGTATGGGTAAGATAGCTGCTAGCAACAACGATTCCGTTAAGGTTCGTGTGAGAATAACACCACAAAGAAATCAAATAGAAATTCTGAATTAGCTTGACTGCTTCTTGATTGACTCCTGAAAAACAACAAGTTCATACTGACCAGCCCTGGCTTGAAGCTCCAACCGTTGATAGCTCTTCACGGCTTCTCCTGAGGCCTCGCAACCCCAGTCGCTGAGCCACAAGAAGACGTGTCCATCGACACTGTGTCAGATGTTGCCCCGAAGATCGTTGAAATTCAGGAATTGAAAATATTCTTTGGTTGATCCGCAGCAGGAGCTCGACGACAAAGAGTTCTGGATGCATCAGAGTTACGAATATAAGATTCTTGTGCTCGAGAGCCTTCGGCACGCGTGGTCCAAGATGAACCCTGAATGGCGGGAAAATGGAAACATCAAGGGATTACGAAGAATTCTTCGAGTTGTTAAACAA
>JBGPAN010000254.1:0-6284 GCA_041480785.1 Bacteroidota bacterium
AAAAGGACATGAAGACTATCAGGTGATCGGTAAAGAGAAGATTCATTTCAGTGATCGGGAAATTGTGGAAGAGTTCATTCGCGGATGAAACTGACTACAAGCGACATACTCGCTCTTTCCCATCTCCAGGCGTTCAGCTTTGAGCGTACGAAGGAGCTATTCTACACCGGCGTTTCGACCGATTCGCGGACGATTCGCCAAGGCGATTTGTTCATTCCACTTCGCGGCGATACGTTCGATGGACACAATTTTATCACGAAGGCTGTTGAAGCAGGAGCCGCGGCGATCATCGCTGATTCAAAGTGGGTTGAACAAAACCAGATACTTTTCTCCAGCCTGAATGTTCCACGGCTCATCGTTGAAGACACTGTCCGTACGTTTGGCCAGCTGGCGAATGCGCACCGGAGAAAGTTCAAAATTCCTGTGCTGGTCATCGGCGGGAGCAACGGCAAGACAACAACGAAAGAAATGGTTTCCTCCGTGCTGCGCACGAAATTCCGCCTTCTCAACACAGAGGGCAACCTGAACAACCATGTTGGCGTGCCGCAGACAATCTTGCGTCTTGAGAAGGAGCACCAGATTGCTGTCCTGGAGATTGGCACGAACCATTTCGGAGAGATTGACTACCTCTGCTCCATCATTGAGCCGACACATGTGCTGATCACAAATGTCGGCCGCGAACACCTTGAGTTTTTCGGATCCCTTGATGGAGTGTCAAAAGCAGAAGGTGAAGCGTTTGAATGGCTTCGCCAGCATCGACACTCTACAGGCATAGGCTTTGTGAACCAGGACGATGGTCAGCTGAAGAAGCGGTCGAAGGAAATCCATAAGGCAATCACCTATGGCTTTGCCAAGGGTGCTGCAAGCGTCAAAGGCAAAGTGCAATCCATAAATGAAAACGCTTGTGTCCAGCTCGAGGTCAGGCAAAGGGCAAAAAAACCTTTCCGCGTACAGCTCTCTGTTCCCGGTCACCACAATGCATTCAATGCGTTGGCCGCTGCGACGGTTGGGCTCACCTTCAAGGTTCCGGTGAAGCGGATTCAACAGGCGCTTTCTTCCTTCTCCAGCGCCAGCAAGAGGATGCAGGTGTTAAAGCTCGATTCCATAATCGTGTTGAACGACACGTATAATTCCAATCCGGATTCTGTGATGGCAGCCCTCGGCGTCCTGGGAAGCATTGGTACCCCCGGAAAGAAAATCGCGGTCCTCGCAGATATGCTGGAACTTGGAGAGAATTCCATAGACGAGCACAAGCGGATCGGTGAGGCCTTGAGGACGTCAGGCGTAAAACACCTGCTGACGTACGGCCCGCTTTCGAGGCATACACATGAAGCGGCTGCGATGGCTCAGAAATCCCATTACGAACAGAAAGCGGCCCTTGCAGAGTTTCTTTTCGGGCTCCTCTCTCCCGGCGATGTCGTGTTGATCAAAGGCTCTCGCGGAATGAAAATGGAAGAAGTGGTCGCGTTCATCACCGAGCGATTCAAGATGTCGAAGGCTACACCGGACCAGGCAGCATAGGACATAGCGCATGCTGTATTACTTACTCACATATCTTGATCGGAAATTCAGTATCCCCGGGTTCGGTGTGTTCAAGTATGTCACATTCCGCGCCGGTGCAGCCGCGATTACCGCTCTTGTCATCGCATTCTGGTTAGGGCCGAAGATTATCCGATTGCTGCGCAATCATCAGATCGGAGAAGCCGCGAAGCTCGAAGCTCCGAAGACACATCTCAGCAAGGCCGGGACTCCGACGATGGGCGGGCTGATTGTCCTCGCAGCGCTGGTGATTCCCGCTCTCCTGTGGACGGACCTCAAGAACGGCTACATCCTTCTGATTCTCTTCGTCACCATTGTGCTTGGTGCCGTAGGATTCCTTGATGACTATCTGAAAGTTGTGAAGAAGAAGCCGAGGGGGCTCATCGGCAGGTACAAGATCGTCGGTCAGGTCGTGGTGGGACTTGTGGTAGGCGGCGTGATCTACTTTCATCCGCAGTGGATAGACTCGACGCTCGTTGTGATGAAATCGAAAACCACTGTGCCGTTTTTCAAGAATCTGGAATTCGACCTTGGAATATTCTATATCCCGATCGTCATTTTCATCATCACGGCAACATCGAATGCGGTGAATCTCACGGATGGACTCGATGGACTTGCGATCGGAACGGTCGGAATCGTTGCTTTGACACTGGCAATCATCGCCTACGTTTCCGGTCACGCAGAATGGAGCAAGTACCTGACGATCCCATTCCTGAGAGGAAACGGAGAGCTCGCCATCTATTGTTCGGCGCTGGTGGGAGCGGCGCTCGGCTTTCTCTGGTTCAATTCATACCCTGCCCAGGTGTTTATGGGCGACACAGGGTCGTTGGCTCTCGGAGGTGTCATCGGTGCGATGTGCGTGCTGATCAAGAAAGAGTTGCTGCTGCCGACACTCGGCGGCGTGTTTCTGATGGAAACACTGTCAGTGATCATTCAGCGGATGTACTTCAAGCACACAAAGAAGAAATTCGGAGAAGGGCGCCGCGTCTTCAAAATGGCGCCCATCCATCACCATTTTGAATTGCTTGGCTGGCCGGAGCCGAAAATCGTCACGCGATTTTACATCATCGCGATTCTTTTCATGATTTTGAGCCTGGCAACATTCAAAGTTCGCTAAGAACGTAGATTGCAGGGACACCATGCAAGAGAACTTCACGGTTGGTTGGGGAACGCTCACGCTGATCAACGCAGCGATCGCGCAGTCCAAGAACCGAAGTGCAGCAACCTGGCTCGTAGCTTCGATTTTCCTCGGTCCTGTGGCGACGGCGCTGCTTGTTCTGCTGCCAAAGTATGAAGCGACCCCCGAGGGTCTTGAGCGAGAAAAGAACGTTGAAAAGACGCTGAAAGTTGTCAATGTCGTGCTTGTTGTTCTCGTAGCGCTCGTGATCCTGGTGGCTCTTGGCAGAAAACTCTGGGCGTAAGAGTGTTACTTGAAACGATGCACTCCAGATCGGGTTGTCGTCTTCTATGGATGTTTCACAGCTCCGAAACAAAAAGATTAGTGTTATTGGTGCCGCCCGTAGCGGCATCGCGGTTGCGAAATTGCTTCAGAGCCAGGGCTCGCTGGTCTTTGTCAGTGACAAGACTGGCCCCGAGAATCTGAAAACAGAAGCTCAGATGTTACGCGAGCTCGGCATTTTGCACGAGCTCGGCGGTCATTCGGACCGGGTGTATGATTGTTCTTTGATCGTCATTAGTCCGGGAGTACCAAACAATGCTCCCGTTGTGGTGGAAGCCCGAACACGCGGAATCCACGTCGTCAGCGAGGTAGAGGTTGCAAGCTGGTTCTGTCGTTCGCCCATCATCGCGATTACCGGATCGAATGGGAAGACTACAACGACTACTTTGATCGGGAGGATTCTCGGCGATGCAAAGAAGAAACATGCAGTTGCGGGGAACATCGGCACGGCATTCTCATCCGTCGTTCTGGAGCTGGCTCCAACAGATCTTGCTGTTTTGGAAATAAGCAGCTTTCAGCTCGATCACTGCGAGACATTCCGGCCGCGGATTTCGGCGATCATGAATATCACGCAAAACCATATGGATCGCTACGATCAGTCGATGGAAAAGTATGCGGGATCAAAAGCGCGGATCTTCATGAACCAGAAGGACGATGACGCATTGATCTACGACGCGGACGATGAGCAGACAGTGAGGATTGTACGGAGCGCACGGTGCCGACGGATCCCCTTCGGCATCCGTCAGCGTTTGACGGAAGGAGCATGCGTCGAGAATGGGATGCTGGTGACAGCCCTGGACGGAAAACGGACCGGGATCATCAACGTGGACGACATCAGCATCAAGGGTCCCCACAATCTCTATAACGCGATGGTGGCATCGCTGGTCGGGCAGCTGACAGGCGTCGGCACCGCATCGATTCGGGCCACCCTGAAGAATTTCAAAGGTGTTGAGCACCGCCAGGAATTCGTGAGGGAAGTCAACGGCGTGCGGTACTACAATGATTCAAAGGCGACGAGTGTCGAAGCTGTTTGGTACGCTCTCCAGGCATATGATCAACCCATCGTGCTCATGCTTGGCGGGCGGGACAAAGGAAACGACTATTCACGGATTCTGGATCTGGTACAGAGACATGTCCGCGCCATCGTCGCCATGGGTGAATCGGCAGACAAGGTCGAAAAGGCATTCTCCGGCACAAAGCCGGTGCGCCGGGCAAATTCGATCGACGTAGCTGTGCAGATGGCGCAAAGCCTGGCACAGAGAGGGGATGTGGTTCTTCTCTCCCCCGCCTGTGCTTCATTCGATTGGTTTGAGAACTACGAACAACGCGGAAGAGTCTTCAAGGAACTGGTGAAAAATCTCTAGCGCATCAATGACCCGGGCCCAACGAAATCATATCGATCTCCCGACGCTCATCACCGTGCTGACACTCATGGTTCTGAGCCTCGGTGTTGTGTACAGCGCTTCGGCCACCTGGGCGATGGAGAAGTTTGGGGAGAGCAACAGGCTTCTCAATCTGCATGCACTCAGAGTTTTGCTCGGCCTGGTCGCACTCTTCGTCGGCATGACGATTGACTACAGAAAGTACAAAAAGCTAACGAAGCCGGCGGTCATCCTCTCGATTATTTTCCTGACGATTACGTTGGTCCTTGGCGGTGAAGTGAAGGGAGCAACGCGTTGGTTGCGTTTTGGAGGATTAAGTCTTCAGCCTTCAGAGTTTGCCAAGTTCGCGCTCCTCTTCCATCTTTGCACCCTCATCTCAACCAAGGGGGAGACCATCCGAGACTTCAAAAAGGGTTTCCTGCCGATGATGGTCTGGATCGGAAGCGTTGCATGCCTTGTGCTTATTCAGCCGAACTTCAGCACAGGTTCCATGATCATCCTGATGAGCATGGTCATGCTGTTTATCAGCGAGGCAAAATTCACGCATTTGTTCGGCACGGTCGGAGCTGCGATTCCGGTGCTGGCCGCCGTGGCAGTCGCGCGTCCTCACGTGATGGCGCGAATCAAATCGTTCATCGACGGAAGTTCCAGCGGCGGGCATCTGAACTACCAACTTTTGCAGGGCATCATCGGTTTTGGCAACGGGGGGTTGTTCGGAGTCGGACCCGGCCTGAGCAAGCAGCGTGACTTCTTTCTTCCCGAGTCGTACGGTGATTTCGTCTTTTCGATTGTCGGTGAAGAGTACGGATTGATCGGTACGATCGTGTTCATGGGATTGTTTGTGGTTCTTCTTTCGCGCGGATTCAAGATCGCGAAAAACGCACGTGACGACTTTGGTCGACTGCTCGCTATTGGTATCACGAGTGTCGTCACGTTGTATGCACTTGTGAATGCCGGCGTAACGCTGGGCATATTGCCGACGACAGGGCTGCCGATGCCGTTTGTGAGCTACGGAGGTTCATCATTGCTCTTTACGTCATTCGCCGTTGGTGTCCTCTTGAACATATCGGCGCAAACGGACATGCATCCTCGGCTCGAGAAGACGCCCACGCCTGAAAAGGCATCGCAGCCGTTGGAAGACCAGACAGCGAAAGTGTACTAGCAATAATCAAAAATGCTCAACGAAGCAAACAGAGAAAAGCTTTTGCGGCTGATTCGACTCAAAAGAGAAGAGGTGGGCACAAGCGAGGAAAATGTCAAACAGAAGATTATTGTGCCATTACTTGAAGTCTTTGGACATCACAGAAATGATCTAGACTTCGAGCTTAGAAGCGGGAGGAAGTTCATTGACATCTACATCAAAGGATTGCCTGCGGATTGCACCGTAATCATTGACACGAAGAGCTACGACCAGAATCTCAATGACCACATTGACCAAATAGGAAACTACGCATTTCAAGAGGGAGCCTTACTCGCAATCATCGCAAACGGTGAAGAGTTCAGAATCTACTCCCCGATGCGCGGATATTCCTTTCGAGAGTCTTTGTTCTACTGCGTGAAGAAGGAATGTCTCGTGAAGGAAGAAGAGCAATCTACACTGGAAAGCTATATCGGCCGTGACAATCTCGTGAGTCGTGAGTCTCGCACCTATGTACGCTTACGGGAAGAAGAGATCGTGGATCTCCGGATGAAGATTGAGAGACTGCACGGACAATTCCTTCAGCAGAGAAAGGAGCTAGAGCTGCAGCTTGCTGATCTCGCACAGGAAAGAAGTGATATGGAAGCGAGGATTAGCAGACTTAGAGATCAACTGAATAATCTCGATCGGGACAAAGAGAAGGAGATAGAGAGCCTGCATACCCAAACGCGCTTACCCTATTCAGAAACCTATGACGCAGATCTTG
>JBGPAN010000255.1:0-6263 GCA_041480785.1 Bacteroidota bacterium
CGAGTCTGTATGATCTCTATCTCTTCGAGGAAGACGGGCGGCTCTACGAACTCATCCGCAACGAATATCAGGGATTCAATCTCAGCCATTCTCCAGAGCTGACACGTGTCTCGAGCGGCTATGAAGCCATAACGCTCGCAAAGGAGGAGCGACGGTTTGATCTGATCATCACCACGCTCCACATCGATGACATGCACGCCATCGACTTCGCTCGCATGGTGAAAGAGGCCGGCATCAACATCCCGATTGTCCTGTTGACGCACGACAATCGCGAATTGAAATACCTTCTTATGAACCACGACACGTCGGTCTTTGAGAAGGTATTCATCTGGCAGGGCGATTTCCGCATCATTATCGCCATCATCAAATCGCTTGAGGACAAGATCAATGTCGAACATGACACCCGGATGGTCGGTGTTCAGACGATTATTGTCATTGAGGACAGCGTCAAGTACTACTCTTCGTTTCTCCCCAGTATCTACACCGAGATCCTCAAGCAATCCCAGGCGCTGATTTCGGAAGGTATCAATCTGACGCACAAGTTTCTACGGATGCGTGCGCGGCCAAAGATCCTCCTCTGCTCAACGTTTGAGGAAGCGTGGGATTACTACGAGCGATACAGCGAGTACATGTTGGGCATCATCTCCGACATTGATTTTCCGCGAAACGGCGTACAGGATCCCCATGCTGGCCTTGAATTCGCGCACAGGGTAAAGGAACGTCAGCATGACCTGCCAATCCTTCTTCTTTCCAACAGGGCGGAGAATGAAGAATCTGCCTATGCCACCGGCAGCTCGTTCATGGTGAAGGATTCTCCTGTGTTGCTGAATGAGTTGCGTAAGTTCATGATTCAGTATTTCAGCTTTGGGGATTTCGTTTTTCGCACGCCTGCCGGAGTGGAAGTTGGGCGGGCGAATGACTTAAAGAGCCTGGAGGAGCAACTGGCCATTGTTCCGGAGGAGAGCGTCCGTTACCATGCCGAACGGAATCACTTCTCTAATTGGCTCAAGGCACGGACGGAATTCTGGCTCGCACACCAGTTGAGGCCTCGGCGTGTCTCAGATTATCCGACGGTGGAGGATCTCCGAAAGGATCTCATCAGGTCCCTGCACCACTATAGAAGTATCCGGCAGAGAGGCATCATCGCTGATTTCGTCAAGGAGGGTTTCGATCCTGAGTCGAGTTTCGCCAGGATTGGTGGGGGATCTCTGGGCGGAAAAGCACGCGGTTTGGGATTTGTCAATACGTTGATCAACGACTACAAGGTGGGGGATAGGTTCGATGATGTTCAGATTCACGTGCCGGCTGCCGTCGTGCTGGGAACGGATGTTTTCGACGAGTTCCTCGATGACAACGACCTTCGTCAATTTGCCATTCACTGCTCCGATGACAAGGAGATCACGCGTCGGTTTCTCGAGGCGAGCGGGTTTCCGGAGTCAGTGCTTGGTGAACTCGCTGCGTTTCTCGATATTATTCGTACACCGCTCGCTGTTCGATCTTCGAGCTTGCTCGAGGACTCTCAGTACCATCCGTTCGCGGGAGTGTACGAGACGTACATGATTCCGAACAACAATTCGAATCCTTTGATCCGGCTGAACGACCTCATCAACGCAATCAAGCGCGTCTTTGCATCGACATTCTACCAGAGCGCCAAGGACTATATTAAGGTCACGTCGTATCGCCTCGAAGAAGAAAAGATGGCAGTGATCATCCAGCGTCTTGCCGGAGCCCATCACGAGAATCGGTTCTATCCGGACATCGCTGGGGTAGCCAAGTCTTACAATTTCTATCCGCTGCCTCCACAACGATCCTCCGACGGTGTGGTATCGGCCGCGTTGGGACTCGGCAAAACGGTGGTGGACGGTGGCAACACGGTACGTTTCTGTCCGAAATATCCTAACGATCTTATTCAATTCTATTCGGTAGAAGAGTCGCTGAACAACTCACAACGGGAATTCTTCGCACTTCAGATGGATGCTCGATCGGAATTTACCGTCGAGACGCACGACGTCCTTGTGAAGCAATTCGGACTGGACGTTGCTGAGAAGGATGGCACTCTCGGGTATGTCGGCTCGACATATTCCCCGGAAAGTGATGTCATTACCGACGGACTCGGCAGAACAGGACCGCGTGTCGTGACGTTTGGTCCGGTCCTCCACCACCGGCTCTTCCCGCTTCCCGAAATCCTCGAGTTGCTGCTCGATATGGGAACATGGGGGATGGGTACGCCCGTCGAGATTGAATTCGCCGTTACGTTGTCTTCAAGAACGAAGGGCTTAAGGGAATTTGCCCTGCTGCAGATGAGGCCTCTGGTTGTCCATCGCGAGCCGGAAGAACTTAATGTGGAAGAGTTCAATCCTGCACAACTCATCTGTCAGAGCAATCAGGTCCTCGGCAATGGCATCATCGAAGACATCCGGGATGTTGTCGTTGTTGATCACCATCTGTTCGATCGGTCTCGCAGTCGTGAAGTCGCCAAAGAAGTGAGCATGATGAATAGCCAACTCATGGTCGAACAACGGCCCTACCTTCTCATCGGCGTTGGCCGGTGGGGGACGCTCGATCCCTGGCTTGGCATTCCGGTGACGTGGGAGCAGATTGCAGGTGCCCGGGCCATCGTCGAGACGGGGTTCAAGGAAATGTCCGTGACCCCTTCGCAGGGCTCGCATTTCTTCCAAAACATTACCTCTTTCATGATTGGCTATTTCACTGTGAATCCGCACAACAACCAGGGCTTTCTAGACTGGGATTGGCTCCTGAGTCAGAAGGCATTTCACCAATTGAACTACACGAAGCTGATTCGGTTTGACAAACCCCTCATCATCAAAATCAACGGTCACCAGAACAAAGGTGTGATATTGAAGCCAGAGGTGGACCATGAGTAAGAGCGGTGGTCTGACAGGGCCCAAAACGCTGGATGCCTGCCCTCACTGCGGCGCGCAACTGAGCCCGTGGCAACAAGTTCTTCTCAGCGTCGATCGGGCGCTGATGTGCAAGAATTGCTGGTATCGGATAATCCTCGACGCACTCGATGACTCTCAAGAGGGAAGGCAGGACGATTCATCTAAACCAAAGGATGTGAAGAAATGAACTCGTACAATTCGTTCGAAGTCGAGCAACAACAGGTACGTGAAGCTGCCAAGATTCTGAATCTTGATAGAGCGACGTGCGAACTCTTGTTGTGGCCGCAGCGTGAGTTCAAGTTCACGATGCCTGTCAAGATGGACAGTGGAGAAGTGAAGATGTTCCACGGGTATCGAATCCAGTACAACTATGCGCGCGGTCCCGCGAAGGGAGGCATCAGATTCCATCCGGATGAGACGGTCGACACGATTCGGGCGCTGGCGGGATGGATGACATGGAAAACAGCGGTGGTCGATTTGCCCCTAGGCGGCGGCAAAGGGGGCGTTGTATGCGATCCGAGGAACATGTCCGACCGTGAGCTCGAGAACATTTCCCGGGCATATGTGCGAGCTGTCGCTCAGTATATCGGTGTGGACAAGGACATACCGGCTCCGGATGTGTACACGAATCCGCAGACAATGGCATGGATGATGGATGAATACGAGACGATCCTCAACGTACATCAACCCGGTGTTCTGACGGACAAGCCAATGCAGATCGGGGGCACAGAAGGCCGTCGCGACGCAACAGCACGGGGTGGGGTGATCTGCGTCCGGGAAGCATGCAAGGTGCTTGGCGTGGATCCTCACGGATCGTTTGCCATCCAGGGATTCGGAAATGCTGGCCAGCGCGCCGCGTTGCTGCACGAGGAATTGTTGGGTGGAGGGAAGCTGATTGCTGTGTGCGATTCGCGTGGGGGTATCTACAAAGCAGACGGCCTCAATCCAAAAGATCTCGTGATGCACAAGCTCAAAACGGGATCGGTGGTCGGATTCCCTGGTGCCAAATCCATAGCGAGGGATTCCGTGCTCGAGCTGAACGTGCAAGTCCTCTATCCGGCAGCGCTCGAGAACTCCATTAACCAGAACAATGTATCCTCCATCAAAGCGCGCATCATTTGTGAGCTCGCGAACGGACCCACCACACCGGATGCAGACCTCATCCTGCACAAGAATGGACTTCATGTCATTCCGGACATTCTTGCGAGCGCAGGGGGCGTGACCGTATCCTACTTTGAAATGGTCCAGGATAAATACTCATTCTTCTGGAATGAGAAGGTCGTTCATCAGCGCCTCGACGAAAAAATATCCAAAGCATATCATTCCGTTCAGGAAGCAATCAGGGAAAAGAAAGTTCATCCGCGCCTCGCGGCGATGGTGGTTGGTGTTGCCCGCGTGGCTGAAGCCTGCAAACTCCGTGGCTGGGTGTGACGAGGCGGGTTCGCGCATTCCGTGACATTCATCAGTCTGAAGAACTCTCCGACCGTTGCCATTTGTCATTCACGAAATTCCTCTCTCTGGGGGTTTTCATGAGACGCTGGGGGTTGCTTTGCCAGATTCTGGTGTTCGTCGTCTGCTGTCAGTCTCAATCCAAAAAGCTCGTCGTGCGCGTTGTCGTCCCGCCGACGACGCCTAAGGAGGCCTCCGTCTTTATCACCGGCAACACGCCAGCGCTGGGTGAGTGGGATCCGGGCAAGGTCCGATTCCAGAAGGAGAATGATTCGGTCTGGAGCTTCTCAGGGACCGCGACCGTCGGAGACTTCATCGAGTTCAAAATCACACGGGGAACATGGCCGACCGAGGCGATCTATGTCGACGGGACGATTCCTCAGAACACGACCGTACGCCTTCTCTCTGATACAGTCCTCGTGTTGAAGCCTGTAACCTGGAACGACTTCTCGGCCGCCAGGAAGAAGCTGATATCTGCTGGCGGAATCACGGGGACAGTGAAGCATCATCGGGGACTCGGCGGAGACGGGCTCAAGTATGAGAGGGATGTGATCGTTTGGCTGCCTCCTTCGTACGAAAAAGACACGCAGAGGCGCTTTCCCGTCCTGTACTTGCACGATGGTCAAAACGTTTTCGATCCTTCGACGTCGTTTCTTGGATCGGATTGGCGCGCCGATGAGGTTGCCGACAGCTTGATACGCGTGGGAGCAATCGAAAAAATCATCATCGTCGGCATTAACAACTCACCCGACAGGATGTCGGAATACTCAGATACCCCCGCGGGTCGAAGCTATGCGAAGTTCGTGGTTGAACGACTGAAACCTCTCATCGATTCGACCTACCGGACCAAACCGTCAAAGGAGAATACTGCAGTTATGGGCTCGTCTCTCGGAGGATTGGTGTCGCTCTGTTTCGTCTGGTGGTATCCTGAGATGTTCTCAAAAGCGGGTTGTCTTTCGACGTCCGTCATTTCAGGAAGCCGTGAAGACATACTGAAAGAGATCCATGCGTACAAGGGACCAAGGAAGAACGTGAGACTGTATTTCGATGTCGGAGGGATGGAGCGCGGCTTGCTTAACGGCTTCAAAGCCCTCGCCTCGACTCTCAAAGAGAAAGGCTACGAAGAAGGAAAGGATCTTGAGTTTTTCCTGGACGAAGGTGCAGTCCATAACGAAATCGCCTGGTCTCACCGCTTGTGGCGCCCCATGGAGTTCTTGTTCGGAATGAAATAGATCTCTCATCAGCCGTTGCACCATAGTATTCATTCAATGCTCGTGGAGGATATTCATGAATCGCATAGCTTTGATATGCCTGATCGTACTGAGTGCTGCTGTCTCGGACGCACAATCAAAACATCCCCTGACATTCGACGACTTCATCGGCCTCGGAAGGGTCAGCGATCCGCAGGTATCGCCCGACGGGAAGACCGTGGCCTTCGTTGTGACCTATCATAACAAGACCGAGAACAAAGCGAACAGCAATATTTATCTTGTTTCGGCAGACGGCGGCCCCGTGCGGCAGTTGACAGCGGCCAAAGGAGCAAACAGCACACCTCGATGGATGCCTGATGGCAAGAGCGTAGCATTCATTTCAACGCGGGATGGAGAAGCGCAGGTCTGGACCGTGCCTGTCGGCGGCGGCGAAGCGAACAGGGTGTCATCGATCTCAACAGGAGTTTCCGATCTGCAGGTCTCTCCTGATGGCAAATGGTTCTCGTTTGCGTCGGAGGTCTATCCGGATTGTCCCAACGACGAAAGCAACAGGAAACGCATCGACGATGTGGAGAAGAGCAAAGTGAAAGCGAAGATCTTCGACAGGCTTCCCTACCGTGTGTGGAATTCCTGGAAAGATGGAAAGCGTACACATCTTCTCGTTCTTCCAGTAAATGGGGGAGCGTCGAGAGACATCACG
>JBGPAN010000256.1:0-6224 GCA_041480785.1 Bacteroidota bacterium
CCCGACTGCGTTTTGTATTCCGACACAAATCTGGCATAGTCATCAGGTTCTGGAAAGAGATTCCAGACAAATCCCTTGCTTCCCTTTCCGGCAGTCCATTCCAGATAGTCGGAATGCATCCATGATTCAATTTCACTCACAAGACCCGCTTCCAGTGGATTGCGATGAATATATCGGGATAAGTGAATAAGGTATCTGTCGTCCGTAATATGTTTCACTTTGAACCGTTCTTCGAACAATGTGCCGGTCCTGCCGTACTTCCTGTTGAATGCCTTTACGTAGCTATTGAAGACATCGTGGATGACTTCGCTGATTGGAATTTCAGTCTCTTGCCTCATTAAGAAATGATAATGGTTCGGCATGAGACAATGAGCAATCATAGATACATGACGCCTCTGTAAAGACTCGTCAAGCAGCCGCTTTAAATAAACGTAGTTCTCCTCTTCCCTGAAGATGTTCTCTTTGTTGCACCCACGGTTGTACACGTGATAGTACTCCCCTAGGGCAAAATGGATTTTGCGTCTTGCTATGTTTTCTTTGGTCTGAGGTAGGTGCCACGCACCTCGCAGGTGCGTGGCACCTCACTTGACCTCCTACTTCCGATTCACCCGAACGAAGACCGTTCCATAGGCAGGGACCTGAATCTCACTCCCCAGAGACTCTCCGGTACGACCGAACGCATCGCTCGCATGAAATGAAACCGGTATGCTCCGATTCCATTGCAGGGAGGCAGAATGATTGAGCGGCGTCGGATTGTACAGACTCAACAGCCAAGATCCATCAGTCCCAATGGGCTTTGCCGAAATCGACAGGATACTGTACGATTCCATCTCGAAAAGCGAATTGTCGCCTTTTGCCGGACCGGCAGCAGCGGCTGCGATCAACGGTTCCCTTTGACCCATCCCGAAACGGACGACTTCTTCAATCAAAAACTCCCCGTGCGGTTGCAGAGAATAGCGGAATGTGGTCAAACCCTCCTGATCAGCCTTGTAGTTGGTGTGCCAGTAATTGTTCATGACAAAGGAATAGAAATTCTGTGCGTTGTCGGTCTCCTTCAGCCAACGCTTCTCTGCAGTGATCGTTCCGATTTCGATGAGCGGGGCGTCAGGTGTTGCCCAGGTGATTCCACGCTGGTCGTTGGACACATCGACCCAACTTTGGACGGAAAAGAAGTTCTTGCAAGCTCCCGGCAATTGATCTTCCTCGGGGCGAACGATCCCATGAGCAACATCATATCGAAGCTGACCCTGCGGAACACTGAAGGGAAATGCGAAATGGACCCCCTCTTTCGTTCGGATCGCTTCTTTGTCCAACCTATTGATGATGTCGACGCGATTGATCCCGTCCACCACGCGAACCTCACATGAGAACTTCCTGCATCCAGGCGCATCGGCTTCAACGAGAAGAGAAGAGACGAGCTTACCTTTCTCTTTTACGTTTACCTTGACGTTCGTCACTCGCTTCGCGTCTTTGGGGTCCGTCCCCGGGACATAGATGTACTCATTCAATCCTTCCCCCTGATGCTGACCGGCCAATTGAAGCCCATTCCGCTTCCACTCCAGATTGCTGATGACGCCGGTGTTGGGATTGACAGAGACAGCGAGATGACTGTTCTCGATGGTGTTTCCCGAGATGCTGACGGCACCATTCGAATGTGCTGCCCCTTTTCGTACGATGAACCGTCTCGAAGACATCGACGGGATCTCTTTGACCAATACGGCCAACTCGCCGGACGAAAGTCGCTGGGACGGAACTGGATTCCCGGCCGCATCGACGACCAGATCACCAGCGGCACTCTGTTCTGTCGTTAGATAGATCACATCCGTGCGATACCAGGAATTCGTATTGTAGACGTCTATCCCAGTCTCTCCTTTCCTGGATTTCGGCTCACCTGCAGCTGCTTTCATGAGCAGAACCTTTGAAAGACTATCCGCATCGGTCGCAAACCGCCGTTTGATTTTCCATTGCCCTTTCACAAACGACGAATCCGGCGCTGAGATGCTGTTATGCGCACCCCACGTGTGTTCGTCATAAAGAATGACATTGCGCCAGGCCAAAGCGAAATCGTCCGACGGAAACGGCGCTAGTGAACGCATCGCCCACACTGCCTCGGCTTGTATCAACCGGTCTGCTGCTTGCCTATTCAGCGCCGTCTCAAAGGAAGAAGATGCCGCTCCATCTTCCCAGTACGGAGTGAAATCGCCACTGAAGGTAGGCAACGTTGAACCGTATCGCCGCTCGAATTCAGTGAAGAGCTGTTCATGGGTCGCAATAATCAGACGCGGTGCTGAATAGCGCTCGTTCCATCGCTTCACGAAGTCAGAGAGGTTCGGGTCCGGCGGCCCATTGTCCCCACCGACCGTGTATGGAAGCTGCACGATGTCGTATGGATAGTTCAAATCGTCGAGCTTCCGTATGAGTTTGAAAATCTTTTCATCACCCAGCTTCGTCAAATCCCCCTCGTAAAAGCTCGCGTAGCTCTCTCTGGCAACCCAGGTGAGGATCTTCTCCGTGCCAGACTGGGACTTCCAATAGAACGGCCGATCCCCCCAGGTTTCCAACGTGTAACCGATTCGGTCAGATGGGTTTGGAGAAATCGAGAAGTACTTCACGCCGCTCTGCGCAAGTGTCGGAACGATCCCCCAGCTGAACCCCGGGACATCCGAGACCAGGGCCGTGGTGATGGGAAGGGAATGTGTCGCTGTGAAATTTCTGGCATACTCAGTGAAATGACACATCTCCGTCGCACTCGCGAGACCCGTCAGGAAATTCGCGTAGAGACTGTTGAGGCCAAGACTTCCGCTCCGAATGGCTTCGATGACCTCCTGTCGTTTTTCTTCCGACGCCTGTTTGAGATAACTGTCAAAAGCCCACAACACTTCCATGTTCCATTTGAAACGAGCATAGGGAGGGTAATCTTTTGTCTTTTGAACAAGATCCAGCGCTATGTCGAGGTTTCTCATTTGCTTCTTTTCGATATTCGGTTGCAGGTCCGTATAGCCGATATCGTTGTGAGAGTACGACAGGATATAGATGTCCCGGCTTCTTACGGGTTTCACGGGAATAAGCCTCCTGCTGATTCTTGTATCATTCACGGTGAAGAAGATCGGAATCTCCTTTGGTTCCTTGACAACGGCGATCGGGATGTAGAACACATTTGCACCGACTGAGAGCACCGTTGACGTGATCTGCCGATTCTCGACAAAGATCTGGATAGCCCTGCCCCTTCGGAGATTGTCCAGGCTCAACCGAATCATCTGAGAGTCGCCTGTCTTGCTCCGCAAAACGCCCGGTTCCAAACGCATCCGGGGCTGGAAACTGAAACTGTATTGGAATGTCATGAACCAATCGCCGCTCTCTGCATCCTCGCCAACCACCTGAAGGGTCAACGGTTTTCCCGGAGGGGCGAGGCGCTTGGGAACAGTGAGAATCATGTATCCGAACAGATCTCCCGCCCGATCAACCATTGTTGATTCAAAAGACAGTTCTGCTCCGTTAGCCGCACGAACTTTCCACTTCTTTGCAGTCGAATCCTTCATGTTCCTAAACTTCAGCCATTTCGTGCCGTTAACAAGCAAATCAAAACTATGCACTTCGCGGGGATTCTGAAAACCATCCTTTTCCAGCCCTGCAAGCCAGATCAGCCTGTATTGGTCACCGAGAAAAGCGTCGGGAATCGAATCTGTTTCCCATGTTGCCGAGTGAGCGTCTTTTCGGGCCCTCACCAGCAATGCTACTTCTGCGTCAGGATGAGAGGAACGATACGATATCTGTTGACCATCGATCGTCTTTCTGTATCCATTCAGATACGTGCCGGCATCAGCGGGGCTTGTTGAATCGACCTTCTGACGAATATTGAGATGAACTTCCTCTCCAAGCTGTTGGGAGAAGGCAAGAGAAGCAGCCCCAGCGGCGATGAGCAGAGATAAGGACGCTCGTTTGAGTAAGTATTCCATCATCGTACTCCAGGGTCAGGATGGTCGCACATTATTTGTAGTTCCGGCCTCGGTCCATGAGCATCAGGCATCTAGGACCAATGGACGACAGCGATCGTGAGGTCATCATCAAGCTCACGACCTTCGCCGAATGCTCTCACATCAGCCAGCAATTGATTCACACATTCTGTTGCCTTGCTGTTGGAGTGTCGTTGAGCCGATTGGATGAGTCTCTCCTCACCGTATTCCTCACTTTGTGCATCCCGACGCTCAAGGACACCATCGGTATAGCAGACAAGCCAACTGCCGCGGGGAAATGGCTCCGTGTGCACAGTGCGTTGGGGGAGAGTTGACGTGACACCGAGCGGGATTGTTCCTCTGACGAGCGGCGAGAGTTGGCCATTCCTCCCCACCAACGGAGGCGGATGCCCCGCGTTCACAAAGCTGAGCATTTCACTTTTGGTATCGACGATTCCGACAAAGAAAGTAACGAACGTCTTTCGCTCCGTGCTTCTACGCAGAAGATCATTCAACCTCTCCACGAATTCTGAGAGGGTCAGGTTCATCGAAGCGAGCAAGTGAGTCGCTGCCCGCACTTCAGACATAATCAGTGCAGCAGGAACACCCTTGCCAGAGACATCCGCAACGGTAACCAGCAATTGCCCCTCTCCAATTTTGATGAAATCATAATAGTCTCCTCCAACGAATCGGCCCGGTTCCACCTTTCCATAGACATCGAGCAAACCGACCTGAGGAAATTCCTGGGGAAGGAGCAGATCCTGTACCTGACCTGCGATCTCAAGTTCACGTTCCATCGCTTCATTCTCGCCCTGGACCTCAACTTCCTGGCGAACGAGCCGTTCCATCAACCGCCGCGAGTAGCGGGCCATGTATGCAACAAGAGCAATATATCCTGCGAGAATAAGAGTCTTCGTAGCCTGGCCCACAATCGTGACTCGTGAGGTGAACATCTCGTCGCTATATCCCGTGAATTCGAGCTGGATTGACTTGGTCAGCATGAGATATACAAAGAGGCACAAGTACGACACCAGCGCAGTTGTTCCGGCCGCGATCGTGAGCCTGACATCATAGCGCAAGGCGGTGAGACCGATAAGAGGAAACACAACGAGAAAGACATAATTCTTGAGAGCGACCGCGGGGTTCTCGATATACGTGTACAAGAACAATACCAGCATCACGATGAAGATGTCGAGGCAGGAGGTGATGTACTTCACATATGGGCGATAGCGATTTCGTGCAATCTGGAACGAGACGAGCAGGCCGTAGACATATCCCACAACCAGAGCTCCAAAATTCATCGCATTCGCTTCGAGCATCAGTCCGCTGGCATTGAATATTGCAGTGACCGTGAGAATAGCGAGAAGAGTCAGGCGGGCGATGCTGGCGAACTTTTCAGCACGCACCTCTTCCCGTGCGAGAGCATAGTTGATTCGGAGGGCGAGATCTTCCATACAAAGGTGTGCGTTCGATTCTGTCAGGTGAAGGAACGGACGAGCTTGGATATCTTGCTTCAGATCGGTGGAGGAACTCTTACGCTGCGGTTTCTCCCAACTTGCATGACGCCCCAGCGTGCCTCCGCCAAACTAAGAACCTTTGGAGTCAAAGGCAACCGGGAGGCGCCTCTTGCGGATTGGCTCTAGAAACCAATTAGTGAATGAACTTCTGCTATGAGCGCAAAATCCTGATCTACTGAAGGCCTTCCTAACAACGAAACACCAGTTGATCCTCGCAGCTCTCTATCGACGGTCGCAACATCACTTGAATTCTTGCGGAGCACAGCGGCCAGCCAGCGTGCGATGGGGGATTTCACATCTTTCGACCATTCATCTGCCAGCCTCTCAGCGTACTCCTGATTTCCCAACTCGCGCTCAGCCAGCGCGCCAAAGAGGCGGTTGACGCTCACATCCGCGCCGGAGCCACGAGCATACGATGCCACTTGTTCGAACAGCGTCTTTGCTTTCGCAGCGTCTCCAGACTTCTTCGAACACAATCCTTCGAGATAGTCCTCCAGCCTATTGTCGACGCCGTAGGGCTTGCCGGCTCCCAATCGCTCCGGCCACTGACGTGCTTTCTCAACTGTCTTCGAAGCTCTGGCATAATTCCCTGCCTTCATTTCTTCGGCGGCAGCCAGAACGCAAGCCTGCCGGTACACCTCGCGTGTGTAGCGCGCACCTTCGAACGGCGGCACTGTCAGTGTATCGAGAATCTTCAGAGTCGCCGCATATTGCCGATTGAGCACATGTGACCTCGCCAGATCGAAAAGAGCGA
>JBGPAN010000257.1:0-6214 GCA_041480785.1 Bacteroidota bacterium
AATGGTTCCCATCATCGAGGTCCATAGGGGACTTGCACCCCCAAGTCATTGTGCCATGCCTGGCATACCACCAAAAAAGAGGTCAAATCTTTTCAGATTTGACCTCTAGAGTAGCCGGGGCAGGATACGTGATCTAAAGAAGAATTTGGTATCGCAGAACTTTGTGTGGACCCTCTTCTATCTGTTTGCCTGTTGCTGCCTGCTTTGATCCACAATATGAAACTTCTTAACGAAATCTTGGATCATTTTTCGGGGGGCAGGTCACCATCGTGTTTCTGCCAATGCGCAGCATTGTGATTGAGTGTCAGGACTTGGGCCAGTGCGAAAGGTGATAAATAGTACCAACGGCCACGATCAAAGTCGAGGGTCAGAAAGAGGCCTATCCTGCCAATCGCACCAATTTGATTCTAAGGCCTGAGGTACTGACCTTTCGATATGCCAACCGCCGCCATCTATACTGATTACATATCCTCGCAATTCCCGAGGATTGCGGAATCACGGAGCGACTGAAGATTTCTTGGATTCCGTTGTTTCATATGTCCTTTCCGTCATGGATGCGTGAATCTCCCCATGACGACCTTTTGTATCGCTTCCCCGATCTTCTTCTGGTTTACGGGATTTGTCAGGAAATCAAAGCTCGCCTGGTTATCCCCGATCTCCAGCAAGACACGATACGGCACATGGTTGACATGCTCATCGAGACTATAGAAAGAAAGCTTGCCAGTCGAAACGCATCGATAGTCATTCCTGTTCGGCTCGCTGTCACCGTGCACGCCACGGTTTTCCAATCCAGTGGAATTACAGATTTCATCGACCAGAGCCTGCGCCAGATCTCTATTCATTCCTTCGAATGGGTCCCCCTCATGAACGAATCCCCAACAGGCATTGCGGTTCGTCCCGCCGTTGTTATGCACAGCAATGAATACATCGGGTTTCAAGTCGTTGGAGGCCTTGATTTCATACGCATAGCCGGATATCTTGTCGCCCTCAACTGCCACAGTATGTGCTAGCATTGTGTTACTGCCGGCACGCGCGTGATGAAGACCCTGAACATCGTAGCTCCATACCTTGTACTCCTTCACTCCGCCTTTGTTGAGCCGCATTGCCGCGTCCACAATCGCATTGCACGTCAGCGCTTCATTGAACTCCCTGCCGGTATCGGTCTGATGCGAAGGTTGAAAGACGACCTCGATCGGTCGCCTGGAAGGAGCGGACCCGATCGTTATCCCATCCCCCATTCTGAACATCGGCAGAATCGAGACAGGTAATTTTCCTTTGATGTCTATTTCCCCAAACAGACTTCTGACGACAGCCACCTGTGATGGAGCTGCGCTTCCGTATGACGTCAGGTACGTTGGAACCCGAGGGAACTGTAGAATGAGGTACGGACTTCCCAGCGAGATGATGATCATGGGTTTCCTGAGTTGCACTAACGCGTCCATAAACCGCTTTTGCACCGGCGACAGACTGACGCCGCCTCTGTACGGGACAACTCTCGTAAACACGGGACAGAGTATGACGTCGGCTCTCTTTGTTCCCTGAAGAACGCGCTGCAAATCGGATTTCGGTGTATCTTGACTCACCGAGGCGAACTGAATGTTCTTCACCCGTTTGACGAGCTCGCTCCGGTAGGTTGCGTCGACGCCGGGCGCACTGTCGCCGTTGATCGTGAGAGAAAGGATTCTCTTCTTCGCGGCAATATCCGGTGTCAGCGGTATCGTCTTTCGATCGTTCCGCAAGAGCGTGATGGAGGCATCGGCGATCTCTTGAGCGATGGTGAGATAGGATTCATCGGCCAGGAGAGAATCCAGATGCTGGGCGGAAGAGAAACGTTCGCGATTCAAACCAAAAAACGCTTTGGCTCTGAGAATTCTTCGGACGGAAGTATTAATTCGGTCTTCGGATATTGCGCCGCTTCTCACCGCCTCAAGCAATGCGTGGATTGCAGCGTCATTGTCCTGGGGTGTCAGAATGCAATCGGCGCCCGCTCCCACCGCCTTGACGGTTGCCTCACCCGTATTGAAATGATGTGTAATAGCCCCCATCGACATCGCATCCGTGATGATTAATCCGTTGAATCCCAGCTTCTTCCGGAGAAGGTCAGTCACAATGGCTTGGGAGAGCGTTGCCGGTACGTCCTGTGTCTCTTCCAACTTGGGGAGGGCAATGTGAGAAACCATGACAGCACCAACGTGGGATGCCACCGCCTTTCTGAACGGGACAAGATCAACGGAGTCCAAATGACTCGGATCGACGTTAAGGACGGGTAAGTCAATGTGAGAGTCGACGGCTGTACCACCATGTCCTGGAAAATGTTTTGCCGTAGCGAGGACGCCATTGGCCTGCGCTCCCTTGATGAATGCGGTACCAAGAGCAGCAACTCGCTCTGCATTCTCCCCGTACGATCGAACATTGATGATTGGATTGTCCGGGTTGGTGTTGACGTCGAGGACTGGTGCAAAAATCCACTGAATCCCGACAGCCCTTGCCTCGATCGCAGTTACTGCACCCTGAAAGAAAGCATACGCTTCTGAGTTGGTCGCCCCCAGGGCCAGGTTGGATGGGAATGCTACCGCGCTGCTGACACGCAGATAGTTGTCACCGTTGACGCGAACAGGAGAGGAAGCTTGCGAGAGTTGATCATTTCCGGATTCGAAATTTGAGGCAATCAGGAGAGGCACAGAGGCAAAACTCTGCAACTTGTTGATCAGCAATGCCGCTTCCACGGGGTCGCCTTTGTACATCCGGAAGCCGCCGACATGGTTCTCCGTGATCTGCCTCTCGAGTTCCTGGATGTACTCGGCCCTCGTGTTGGCAAAAACCCCGGTAAAAGGAATGATGAACATCTGTCCGACTTTTTCAGCAAGGTCCATTGTTCGAAGCGTTTCCTCGACCCAGAGAGAATCTTCGGCCGCGAGTTTTCCAGGAGGATGAGGCCGGATGCTTATCACTTCGCGAAGCGGAAAGGATGCGTTTCCGTTTCTGTTGCGAACAAGCACGTCGACGATATGTTGCCCTCTCGACAAGAACTGAGCAGGTTTGCATGTAATCATTCCGGATAGAGTGTCAAAGGCAGCGTTGAGGAGCTTGCCATCGATTCGAACTTCGATGGAGGCGGGATCAATGCCGCTCTTGCCTTCTGCTTTGATGCGTAGAGTTGGAAGGATATCATCGATAATCGGCGGTGAAAGGAAAGTGAGCTTGGGAATTCCCGCCTCCAGATATCTCCCCAGACCTTTGAAAATGCCCCACGCTTCAATCTTGTTGAACTCTTCAATCTCCAGCCTTCTTGCTTCGTAGTGGCTCGAGAAAAACGACCCCTCGATGAGAACTGCTGGAATTGCACTGTTGCGGAGCACAGCAAACCCCGTCCCGGGGAATCGTCTGAAATCCGACAGCGTCCCGTCGAAGGATGCCAACGGCCCGTTGTTACCCATCGCGTATGCCAGATCGCGTTCGAGATAACGAGCGATGTCCTGGTTGCTTGGGTGATACGCAGAATCTCCGGGCCTGGCATGATACCACACAGAAGTATGGTTCGTGTAGGTGTCACCGGTGGCATTATGGTGAATTGAGATGAAGATCTGGGCGCCACTCTGGTTGGCAAGTTGTGACCTTTCTGTCAGCCCAACCGTCGTGTCTTTCGTTCGTGAGATATAGACAGTGGCACCGGCTTCTTCAAGGTAATTCCGGAGAGCCAGGCCCAAGCGTAGGTTGATCGCCGCTTCCTTTTCTCCTTGAGGGCCTTCATTTCTTCCGTCACTCCCCCCGTGACCGGGGTCCAGAAAGATTTTCCAGCCTTTGTAGTAAGGAGCGTAGTGAGCGATGACCGTCTCTTTTCCCTGAGTTCTTGACCATTCCGGTGGTTTCACGTAGTAGACAGAGGGTCCACAAGAGTTGAGGAACGAAACGGTAGAAGCAAGTCCGATGACGATGATCAATTTCACAGATGATAGTCTTTTCAGATTGTTCACCATGCCGGCCTCACTTTCTCTTTGAAGGGTCCTTCGAGCAGCGCTCTCTGCAACTCTTCAAACCGATTTCCTTCCGGTTCCGAGCGATTTCCTCTTCTGAACGAAACAGGGAACAGCGCTCCATAGCTGAACAGAGCAAATCCTTTTGCTCCAAGTCTTCTGGTTATCAGGATCTCATCCGTGAGTTGTACAGGAGACAGGTTGCGAACACCAATTCCCGGAAAGACCTTCCGTCCGGATGCGTGTTGCAGCCCGTCTTGTAGAATAGTAGAAAACTGAGACGAGTCGGCCACATAGAGCATGTTGTATTCATCATCGACCAGACCTTCCTTCAGCCATGCCCTCACATCTTGAAAATAGAGACTATAGGCTCTGCTATACACCCTGAGTGCTGCAACGGATATTCTGAGATTCGGTTTTACAGCCTTCGCCCCGTGACTTATCTTCCTGACTACCTCTGTGACTTGATCGCGTCGGAATTGATTCCAAGATTCGGGCAGCTCTAAAGGAGTCTTTCCATAGCTCGAAACAAAGCGGTTGACGGACGGTTTGTCATACGAATATCCCGCCCCAAGATAGCGGATATAGTCCAGATGTATCCCATCAACACTATATCGCTTCGCGAGGTCCACGCAAATCGCTGCAAGATAGTCTTGAACTTCCGGAATGCCAGGCGAGAGAGTTACGTACGTGTCGGTGAGCGGTTCATGACGCCCCAGTGAATCTACGGCAAACCAATCGAGATGGTTCCGATACAATTGTATCGATGAAGTTGGCGGCACTTTTCCCCTCCAGCCGGGCATGACATTGACATAGGCATGGAGTTCCAGCCCCGCTCTGTGTGATTCTTCCACAGCGACGGCCAGGGGATCGAAACCTGGATCTTTGCCGCCGAGTTCGTCTGCCCATGGTTCAAAGGGAGAGTTGTAGAACGCTGTGCCGTTTCCGCGAATTTGAAATAAGATCACATTCAGATTCAGCCTGGCACAATTCCTCATGATTTCCCTAATGTCGTCCGCCGTGCGATATTCACCTCGCGTTACCCAGATGGCTCTTGTTTCAGGTCTTGTATCTTGTGCGAACACATGCAGTGAGCCCGAGAACATACCAACCACTGATAGAAGAAGACTCAGCAACCGAGACAATTGCCCTGACTGCATGTACAGTTTTCGAGTGGTCATTTCTTACCTCATTTCTTCGCAGTTGATGAATAGAACCGCTCACCACCCAAATGTTAGGAAAGAATCAGCGAAGAAGGATCATCTTCATCGTCTGCACGAATTCTCCTGCCTGCAGGCGGTACAAGTAGATTCCGCTCGCAATGTGGGTAGCGCTCCATTGGGCCTGGTGAAAACCTGCTTCCTTTTGTCCTTCTACAAGTACTGCAATTTCCTGACCGAGAGTGTTGAAGATCTTCAGCGAGGTATGCGCCGCTTTCGGAAGCTCATACCAAATCGTTGTTGATGGGTTGAAAGGATTCGGATGATTTTGAAAAAGGGAAATCTTATAGGGCAAAAGTCTATTATCGTTGTCTTTTATGCCTGTCATAGGCGTTGCTCTCAGATGTATATACTTCGGTTTTCGCATCTCTTCTTTATACTTCTCGGTAACATACTGGTTACTTTGAATCCTTGCATCGCCCCAATTAGGATATGCCCCTGTGGGCCAGTTGGCGTCTATGTAGCCAAATCCCTTGATTTCTTTATGAACATTTATGAACTCCCAGAATTTTGCAAACCAGTTATTCCAGTCGTTGATTCCATCATTATTATCATTGCTGATATAGACTCCTTTTGCCGAAGTCTCACTCATATACACTGGTTTACCTTTTGCCCGCGCCAGAGAAAGGAATCGCTCTGATTTGCCCTTACGTGTGATTGTCCCTCTGTTATCGTCGGGCATGCTTTGGTCAAAATGGTCGGCATCAAAAACATCAAGTCCGAACCAATCAACATAATTATCTCCCGGATACCAGCGGGCTCCGCGAGCATCGACAGAATCGAAATCGTTGGCAGCGTCAGGTTCGTAGCACCAATTTACTGCAATAGAATCTCTGAATCCTCTTGTAGCATACATATCAACAATTTTTCTGAACATAGTTACGTACAAGTAAGGATGATAGCCGCCACCGTTCCATCCGGGACCAGCACCGTTAAACTCTCCTCCTATACGCAAAAACATTCTTTTGCCGTAATTTTTAGAAAGCGTGATAACGCTGTCAATAATCAAGTCGTATTGAT
>JBGPAN010000258.1:0-6186 GCA_041480785.1 Bacteroidota bacterium
CACAAGACCAGGCGGAAGCGTTCTTTGTGCAGTCTCTCCAAACCCGATGAGGCATCGCCGACTGCTTCTACGCTGAGGCCGGCGGCCTCACAGACGCGACACACTCCCTCCCTCACGACCTGTTCGTCATCGATGACAAGAATGTCAATCACCTTACTCATGACATCGATCCTTTCTCACCGAAGGCTTCGTCTTCGGCATACTATCCCAGAGCAAGCTGGCGCGGCAAAGGGAGTCGGATTCTAAACGTAGTCCCACTACCAAGCTCACTTTCAACCGAAATGGTGCCGTCGTGGTTGTCGATAATACCCCAGATCACTGCAAGCCCGAGTCCTGTCCCCTTCTGGCCTTTTGTCGTAAAAAACGGCTCGAAGATCTTCGCCAGGTTTTCCTTTGAGATCCCAACGCCCGAGTCAGAGACACTGAGCTCGACGTATTCCTGTGTTCCGGCCAAGTCGACGGCAACCCATCGCTGCCAACCACACTTCTTATTGACGCACGATTCAAACTCTCCATGCGAAGGCACAACGAATGACAGAATGCGGCTTCCGCACGACTCACACTTGCCATGTTCCTCCAGGAGTGATATCCCGCACTCGGGACACACAATCTCGACCTCGCTCTGAAACTTCACATTCAATTCAAAATGGTTCCGATTCCGCCCATATACCGGATCGAACATGATGAAGCCCTCATCTCCATCGTAGCGGGCTTTCACACGAATTGCAGGCAACCCCTCGATCTTGAAATCATTCGTGATCAGGTTGTGCCCTTTCGGACAGCATGCCGACTTGACTTGAGCAACCCCCTGCGGAGGCAGCCGCAATAATTTCGTCGAGACAGTGACCGCACCTCCTCCGGTTTCGAATGCATCGGCAGCATTGACGATGAGGTTGACAAACACCTGCTGCATTTGATTCGGATCAACCGTCATCTTCGGCAGATGAGATTCAAGCGATCTGACGATCTTCACTCCCTTGATGCTCACTTGATGCTCAACGACCGCTACGGCGCGGTCAATGATCTCGTTCATATCCGAAGCAGTCTTCTTGGGAATGGATTGCCTTGCGAAATCGAGGAGACTCTTCACAATCTCCCTGCATCTCACTGTCTCACGGACAACAACCTTGAGATCCTCCTGCAACTCTGGGTGATTCTGAGTCCTCTTGAGAAGAAAGCTTGCATACGTGAGAACCCCTGTCAACGGATTGTTGATTTCGTGGGCAACACCTGCAGCCAGACGACCAAGAGAGGCCATCTTGTCCGATTGAAACAGCTGTAGACGGGCTTCGGAGAGCTTCATTGTCATCGTATTGAAGGAGTGAGCGAGTATCCCGATGTCATCTTTGCCGAGATCTGGCACGGTGTAGCTCAAGTTCCCTCCTCCGACCTGTTTCGTGGCATTCAACAATGCCCCCACAGGGAGGCTGACCCACTTGTTCACAAAGAACCCAATGATGAGGCTAGCTGCCAGAAAGGCGCTAATCGCGAACATGCCAACCTGGATTGCGCTCGCCCGAATCCGCTCATCGGCATCCGCCAACGAGAAAGTGACGTCCAGAACCCCGAGGACCTGCTGCTGCTGTGAGTGAGCATGACAGTCCGCATCCCAGCAGGAGCGTTCAGTGTAGATAGGACTGATGATTCCCAACGCCCTCGCAGAATCGGGATGGATTCGAAAGATTCGGGTCCGCTGCGACATGGAGAGTCTTTCAAGCGGCCGATCAGCTGCATGACATGCGTAGCAGCTCTCGGCCTGCTTATCGACCATCCGGCCGATACTCTCTTTCCGCGAAGAATAGATGATCTTCCCTTCCTTGTTGAGAACCCTGACTTCATCAATTGCTGGATCGGAACCGATGTCATTAATAATGATATGGATCCGCTCTCGCTGATTGAGAAGCATATCATACCGCGTGCTGTTTCTGACAGTCTCACTCAGCTGCATCGCATGCCGTTCCACTTCCGCAAGGAGATCTGCCCGCTGGGTGCGGATCGTGATATACGCGTAGATCCCCATCGTGACAATCGTCGTCACACCGACGACCACGATGAGTTTGAAACCAATCCTTCGGGCTAATTGACTAACCATACGCGTTATCCTTGCACACTGCAAATTCTACTATTTGATTGCTTTCACGCGTTGCGTACGAACCCCGGGAAGCGCTGCGGGGTAGTTCTTGTCGACGTGGCAACCGTTGCACACAGGCTTCTTCGCGAAGTTCGACTCAGGATGGCAACTTTCACAGTCGAGCGCAACGTGATTCTCGCTCAGGTGAATACCAGTGACGGCATGATCAAACGATCCGGGCTTCCAGTCAGCGTGACAAGCAGTGCACGTTCCTGATAATCCCTTGTAGTTGCTGTTTTCTCTGTGGCAACGCGTGCATGCAAGCGGAGAGTGAAACCGTCCGAGATCGAACCGGGTCTTCTGCGCATGGTTGAATCGCGCGCGTGGCTTGGCATCGTGACACTTCTGACAGTTCTCTGTCACCGAATGGCATGCCGAACATCGATCATGGCCCCCTTCCAGATGGTCTATAGGCTTGGTCGATGCCCCTTCTCCCCTATGGCACTTTGCGCAGCGTTCGTTGGCATGACAAGACGAACATGCCAATCCGAACCGGTCTGCGTGATCACTGTGGTAGAATGACACCGTTTTCGCATCGGCGTTGCCCGATTCAAAGACAAGTCGATCCGGCTTCACGACATGGACGCCGGCTCTCTGAGGACGAACCTCGCCGGGAGTTGTGGCGGCTGCGGACTTGGCATGGTGACAGTCTCCATCGCACTTCGTGCCCAAGCCACTTTCCCGATGGCAATTCACACACTGACGATGATAAGCCCCTTTGAGGCCAGGTTTGGAGAGATCTGCATTCTTCGATGCAGTGTTCACAGCATGACAGGTCCTGCATGCGAGCACAGCGCCGGCAAGATTATAGTGATGACATTGCGCACAGCCGCCAGACATTTCGGACATCTTCGCATGAGCGCGGTGAGCAAATTGGACTGGCTCATAAACATCTGGAGAGCCCGTGATCCTATTCAGGGTCACGTTCACGGGTCCGGCGTCGGCCGAATGATGCACCGTGACCATTTGGCCACGAGGACACTTCTTGAGACACGGATTGAGTTTTGTCGGGATCTCACACTCATGACATTCTTTGCACCCAGCATCGCGCGAACTCGCCGTCTGAGCAACGAGCGAGCTGTGAACCACGATCAAGAGAATCAGAAGACTTGCCGCATATTGAATTGCCCGTTTCATTTCACGCTCCCGCGAATAGAGTATTTGCTGATAGGAGTGACGAACGCCTTGTGAACACCGATAACCGGAAAGATCATAACCGCCACTCGATATGCCAGCACGAGCAACGACACAAATCCGATGGTAACAGAAATCTCGCCGACCGACGGAAAATAGGATTTGACCGCGTACGGCGGCGTGTACGCTACAATGAAAGTATTGATCCGATTCAAGAGCACCCCCAGAATCACCAGGGACGAGGCAACGAAGAGCCAGAGAGGTGATCTCAGCACCGTGCGGGAAAGGAACATGCGCAGCGGGATGATGACACCGACGACCACCTCGATCGTGAACATGACGCTCGCCGTTGTTGGCTTGGTCAAGTAGATGAACGTTTCGCGGATTACCATGTCGCCAATCTTGAACGCCAAATAGATGCCAAGCAGCGGCGCGATCATTCTCCCCAATTTGGAAAGAATACTCATTTCAGGCTTCAGTCCGAATGACCTCGATGCGAGCAGCGATTCAAAGATCACCATGGGAAACCCCACGGCCACAGCCGAAAGAAGGAACAGGAGAGGGAGAACGGGTGTTTGCCAGAGTGGATGCATCTTCGGACCGGCGATGATCATCAGCGTGCCGAGCGAAGATTGATGAAGCGTCGAGAGCACAATCCCGGCGATAATGAAAAGAAACATGGTCTTTCCGAGTGCACGATCCAGTAGGCTGAGAAGACGCTCCAACGGACGGGTGAGAAAAGAGAGAAACCCTTTGAGATGCACACGTCCCATGAATCGTTCGGTGACAATCGGAAGGAATTCAATATACAGGACCGTCATGTAGATGATCACGCATATGCCAACTTCGAACAAGGGAGAATTTCCATTCCACATGAAAATCGGATGCCACACGTAGTACCAACGCCCGATGTCAATCACGACTCCGATCGCCACAAATGTGTATCCCAGCATCGCTGTCAGCAGCGCCGGGCGTACGATGGCGTGATAATCTTCTCTCTGCATGACATGGCCAAGGGCAGCTGAGGTGAATCCACCCGCAGCCAGAGCCACGCCGGCTGCGACATCAACGCCGATCCATAATCCCCAAGGGTACTGGTCATTCAAGTTGGTGACTGCTCCGATGCCGAAGAGTATTCTCGCGAAAACAAATGCGAGCCCATTCACAGCGAGAACGATCAAGACCAGGACTCCGGGGGTAAGAAACTTGTTGTTCAGAGCTTGGGGTGCTGTATGCGCGTTCATTCGCCCATTTCCTCCTCAGATGTGCTGCGGTTCTTCGAAATCCACATAAGCCCCCCCAGGAGTGCGTACAATGAAATAGGGGGAACGAAATACGCAAAAATGCCATGCTGAATGGATTCACTTGTCCCCGGCATGGGCTCCTTCTTCAGATCCGGGAATTGCAGCTCTTTGAAATCAGCTTTCGCAATGTACATCCACGAGGTGCCGCCAGCCTCAAGTTCACCGTAGATGTGACCATTGTAGCGCTCGGGGTAGTTTTCTATTTTCTTCCCGGCTATCTCGAGCAGCGTCGATCGTCGTCCATACGTCATTACCTCCATCGGGCAGATTTCGACACATGCTGGCACTCGCCCCTCATTCCTCCGCTGGAAGCAGAAGTCGCACTTCACAATATCGGGCTTCAACGCAGTGTCAAATTGGAAGGATGGAATCTGGAAGGGACAAGCAACCATGCAATAGCGACATCCGATACACTTATCACCATCCCAGAGTACTTCCCCCCCTTCTTTTTTCGTAATTGCTCCGACGATGCAAGCAGATTCACAGGACGGATAGTCGCAGTGCATGCACTGGACTTTGACAAATGTCGAGTGCGAAGCTGCGTTTGCACTCTTGTATTCGTTCACAACAGTCAGAGACTGTGGATTTGGCCGTCGGTGTTCCGAAATATGGATATCGGAGGGAACGAGACTGTCTGAACCTTTGAGGAGCCCATGTGCCTTTTTGCAGGCTGCCTCACAGCTTCGGCAACCCACGCAAGCAGTGAGGTCGACGAGAACTCCCATCCTATCCGCTGGGGGAATCCTGGATGGACCAGCATGGACAACCTCCCGTGCAGCGACTGCGGCCGTGGTAAGAAGGGCGGTCTTTAAGAATGTCCGCCTTGGATGCACGTTTTTTTTGTCGTCTGATTTCAAGGAGAGGTCCCTTTTCACTTGATCTGGAAGCGCGGTTGAGAGTCCTTTTGCAGACGACGAGAACAGAACGCGGCCGTCAAGTTCTGCTGAAGGGCATTTGACAAATAAATATGAAAAAACTATGCCAGTCAGTTACTGGAATTTTCACCTGTGACAAGGCTAAGCTTTTGAAAACAAATGAATTACGGGAGTGATTTGACGGTGGTGAAAAATGAAGCGGAAGGTACGTTGAGGAAAGTTACAACTGGATTCAGAAGACCGTTACGTTTTTGCTAAGTCCTTGTACATCAGGGTATAGTCGTGCTGCAAATTTATTCAACAGCGTACGTTGGATTTATCAACAGTATAGGGCTAGCAGATTCTCGGAAGTTGCTCACCCGAAAGCATGTCTACCACCCGCGACCCGCCGATGGACGTCCGCATGACGACGGTGCCACTGTGTTCGGAAACGACCTCGCCAAGTATCCTTGATTCTTTTCCCAGGGGATGTCTGCACATGGCGTCGAAGACTCTTTGTGCATCACCGGCACGAACGAACGCGATGAGTTTCCCTTCATTTGCCACGTAGATCGGATCAAGGCCAAGGATTTCACACGCACCCCGGACAGGTTCCGTCAGAGGAATTGCATCTTCGTCAATCCGGATCCCCACGTTTGAAGATTCTGCGATTTCATTCAACGTGCTGGCAACTCCCCCCCGCGTTGGATCCCGAAGAACATGAATGTTCTTGCTCGCCTGCAGCATCGCCTCGACAAGACCG
>JBGPAN010000259.1:0-6116 GCA_041480785.1 Bacteroidota bacterium
GGACAATTGCCAAACTTGTCAAGCAAGGTTACAAGGTGGCACTCGCTGACGCTACCCGAGGTGAATTGGGTACCCGGGGCACAAAGGAGATCCGCTCGAAGGAAGCGGCGGAAGCAGCGAACATTCTTGGCGCCATGACGCGAAGGAACCTTCAGATTCCCGACGGAAGCGTTGAGGTCAACAAAGAGAACGTTCAAAAGGTGATCACCCTCATTCGGGAATTGCGACCAACGGTGTTGATCATTCCTCACGGGGTTGAACGGCACCCCGATCACGCACATACGCATCAACTCTGTAAGGAGGCATGGTTCTACGCCGGTCTTCGGAAGCTCACGACGAGCTCCCGCGGAAAAAGGCAGGAGCCACATCGTCCTCACCATTACTTCGAATTCATGCAGTGGCATGAATTTAATCCGGCGTTCGTCGTCGACATCTCTGACACCTACGCGACCAAGATGAAGGCGATTCGCGCACACGCATCACAGTTCTTTAATCCAGCGAGTAAGGAGCCGGAGACGCGGCTCAGCAGTCCGGCATTTCTTGACACTATTGAAACCCGCTGCAAATACTACGGACAGAAGATCGGCGTTGCCTACGGCGAACCATTCCTGACACATTTCACCATCGGTGTCAGCGACATGTTCCACCTCATCGTTCACAAAGGATAGAGCATCCACCCAGTAGTTGTTCCTCCGCCTAATGCTTGTGGCTGCGAAAATTTGGCTTGACGTCGCTTGCCTTGATCCCCTTGATTTTGCCCTCACCCTTCTGCCAACCCGCATAACAATCGGAACAGACTCCTTTGCCAACGCGCAGATCTTTGTTGCACTGGCAGCTTTGATGATCGATCGCGCACCGATCACATGGATCTTCCAGGCAGCAGTTATAAACGAGCTCTTCCTTTGCTTCCTCCAGCAACTTCTTCGCCTTCAATGCTTTCTCTTTGCCTGAAAGCTCTTGATCTGAAGACTGTGACGCAGGCTTTGACTTTTCTTCTACGAGCACAAGGCTCATTCCACACTTTGGGCATTTCCCTGGTTTGTCCGACTTGACATCCGGATGCATTGGGCATGTATACATTTGTTTGTCATGCTTCTCGTGTCTCGCGCTAACAGCTTTTTGTTTTTCCTGTGATCCTAGTGTTCGAGCACGAGTACCAAGGCCAAGCACTGAAATAACGACAATAGCGATAACAAATCTTGCTCGTTTCATCCGACATCTCCTTTTTAAACAATGTGAGTCTTTGTGACCCTGTCAGTTTTCAAGAAGTCTTCCTTGCAACTTGGCTTCTTTCTTTAAGCTCCAACTCTTCCAGAGGAAGTAGATAACCGGATAGACCGCTAGCTCCAGCAGCACTGATGTAACGACACCGCCGACCATCGGAGCAGCAATACGCTTCATCACATCGGCCCCCGTGCCATGGCTCCACATGATTGGAAGCAGGCCTGCAATGATCACAGAAGCGGTCATGATCTTCGGGCGCACGCGCTGCACTGCACCGTAGTGAATTGCGTCCTTTAGATCCTTCAATCCGCGCATGAGACCCTTCTTATTCCAGCCGTCGTACGCGTGGTCGAGATACAGGAGCATCACGACACCCGTTTCTGCGTCAAGACCCGCAAGAGCGATAATTCCCACCCACACGGCAATGCTCAGATTGTACCCGAGCAAGTACAAGAACCAGAATGTCCCGATGAGAGAAAATGGAACGGCGAGAAATACGATCGCCACCTTTGTGACCGATCGTGTGTTCAGGTAGATAATGATGAAGATGATAAACAGCGTCATCGGAATGACAAGCATCAGCCTTTTCTCGGCTCGCTGCATATATTCGTATTCGCCGCTCCAGATGATATTATAGCCGGTCGGGAGTTTGATTTTCCCCGCAACGATGTGCTGTGCATTCTGCACGTACGTTCCGACATCGATATTCTTGATATCGATATAGACCCACGCATTGGGCCGGGCGTCTTCACTTCGAACAACCATCGGGCCTTTTGTCGTCGTGATTGTTGCGAGCTGGCCGATCGGAATCTGCTGACCCGTGGGGGTCGGGACGAGAACGCGGCGCAGGGCATCCAGGTTGTCGCGCAACTCGCGGCTGTACCGAAGGTTGACGGTGTATCGTTCCAATCCTTCGATAGTGTTTGTTACGCTCATACCGCCCATGGCAGTCTCAATCACATTTTCCACATCGCCCACCGTCAGGCCATATCGTGCGGCTTCCTTACGGTTAATATTGATATCCAGATAGTTCCCTCCGACAGCTCGCTCCGCGAAAGCGCTTAGTGTTCCCGGAACCGTGCGCATAACCGCCTCAACCTCTCTGCCGATTTGCTGCAGCGTATCGAGGTCCGGTCCGGAGATCTTGATGCCAACGGGGGTCTTGATTCCGGTGCTGAGCATGTCTGTCCGGGTCTTGATGGGCATCGTCCACGCATAGGTCACGCCGGGGAATTGAATGGCACGATCCATGTCGTCGATGAGTTTCTGAACCGTCATTCCCGGACGCCATTCACTTTCGGGTTTCAACATGATCGTCGTTTCAATCATGTCCAATCCGGCCGGATCGGTCGCTGTCTCTGCCCGTCCGATCTTGCCAAAGACATGGTGCACCTCCGGAAACTGTCGGATGATCTTGTCCGTTTGCTGAAGCAATTCCTTTGCTTTCGTGATCGACATTCCGGGGAGCGTCGTCGGCATATAGAGGAGATCTCCTTCATACAACGGCGGCATGAACTCCGAGCCAATCCGCTGAAAGGGGATCACCGTCACCGCCATCAGTACCAGCGCTGTGAGAATAACCCATTTGCCGTGCTTCAGTACAAAAGTCACTACCGGAGTATAAACTCGTATGAGAAACCGGTTGATCGGGTTCCGATCCTCCGGTAGGATTTTTCCCCGAATCCAATACCCCATGAGAATCGGGACAATGGTCACTGACAGAATTGCCGCAGCAGCCATCGAATAGGTCTTGGTAAACGCGAGAGGTCTGAAGAGCCTTCCCTCCTGTGCTTCGAGCGTGAACACAGGAATGAAGGAGACCGTGATGACCAGAAGCGAGTAGAAGAGGGCCGGACCGACTTCTTTCGCAGCATCCAGAATCACCTGCCAGTGTTCTCTTCGTTGTTCCGGCGGTTTTGACTGCTCGTGCTCTATGTGTTTGTGCGCATTCTCGATCATGATGATTGCCGCGTCCACCATGGCTCCGATGGCAATGGCGATGCCGCTAAGGGACATGATGTTCGCATTGATCCCCTGCATCTTCATGACGATGAATGCCATGAGTATCGCGGTCGGAAGCGTGATAATGGCGACGAGCGCACTTCGGGCATGCAGCAGGAAGATGATACAGACAAGCGCCACGATGACAATCTCCTCGGTGAGTTTGTCTTTGAGCGTGTCGATTGCCCGTTCGATGAGACCCGATCGATCGTAGGCAACGTTGATTTTCACGCCTTCAGGGAGACCTTGCTTCAGCTCTTCAATTTTCTTTTTGACGTTGTCGATCACCTGGAGCGCGTTTTCTCCGTACCGCATCACGACAATGCCGCCGACAATCTCGCCCTCACCGTTACTTTCTGCAAGTCCGCGTCGCATCAAGGGACCGATCGCCACATCTGCGATGTCCTTAATATACACGGGCGTCCCGCTCTTCTTGTCCACCATTACCGGGATGTCTTTGATATCCTGCGTCGATTTGATGTAGCCGAGCCCGCGGACCATGAATTCCGTCTCGCCCATCTCGATGACTTCGCCGCCGACGTCATTGTTGGAATTCTTGATGGCCATCTCCACCATATTGAGTGGGATGTTATACGCCAGCAACATGGCCGGATCGACCGTCACCTGATATTGCTTCACATAGCCGCCGATACTGGCAACCTCCGCGACACCGCTGACAGACGACAATCCATATTTCAGGTACCAGTCTTGATAAGAACGTAACTCCTGGAGCGAGTGTTTGTCCGACGTTAAGGTGTATTCGAACACCCAGCCGACACCTGTGGCGTCTGGTCCGAGTGTCGGTACGACGTTGGCAGGCAGTCGTTTCTGGGCGTAGTTCAAATATTCCAGCACACGGCTACGTGCCCAATACAGGTCGGTCCCATCTTCGAAGATGACATACACAAGCGAGTAGCCAAAGAACGAATACCCACGAACCACCTTCGATCCAGGTACGGAGACCATAGCCGTTGTGAGCGGGTAGGATACTTGATCCTCGACAATCCGCGGCGATTGTCCGGGATACTCTGTGTAAATGATGACCTGCACGTCACTCAAATCTGGAATCGCATCGATGGGGATCGTCAGCATGGAGTAGATTCCCCAGCCTATCAGAAAGAGCACGGCAAGGATCACCATGACTTTATTACGGACAGATGCCTCAATAATTTTCGTCAACATTGTTTAAACCCTTCGTCTGATCGTTGATCTCTTTGGCATGGGTTATTGTTGGTGACTCTGACCAACGTACTTCTCGGGATTCTTTTTGAATTTCTCGAGGTCCTCTGTCCTGCAAAAGTAGTACTTCTTCCCCTGATGCGTATACGAAAGTTCCTCCTTCTGAGCGGCTTCCATTCCACAGACAGGATCAATGAATTTCTGGGTCTGTGTTTTTTTTACCTTCTTCGCCGGCTGTTGATTCATCTCATGACCGCTGTGCTCATCAGATTTCATCGTGTCCGCCATTTGATGCCCCTCGTGTCCGGTCCGTGTGGCTTTCTCCCCTTCCATCGGCTTCGACATGTCCCCGCCTGCATTCGTGGCTCCATCCTGGCGGGCAGGCATCCCGGCGTGTCGGGCCATTTGACTAATGGCAGCCTTCAGGTTACTCTCTGAGTCGATGAGGAACTGCGAAGAAACGACTATTTTTTCGCCCTCCCTAATGCCATCCAGTATCTGCACATACCCATCTGCCGACACACCAAGCTTGACATCCCGGGGATCAAAGTAACCGCCTCCAAGAGACATCACAGCAATGTTGCGTTCACCTGATCGGATGATGGCCTCATCTGGTACAGCCACATCGTACACAGTCACTAGGGAGAAAATCTTTACCGTGGCGTACATGTCGGGTTTCAGCTCGAAGTTCTGCGTGTTTCGAACTTCTACTCGCACTTTCGCCGTTTTGGTCTCCATGTTGATGTACGGATAAATGTAGGTGATCAAACCTTTGAACGATTTTCCCGGAAGATACGAAAGCTCAATATCGACCTGGCCTCCGAGTTTTACCCAAGGGAGCTCATACTGGTACACGTCTGCGAGGACCCAAACGGTCGAAAGATCAGCAATCTTGTACAGTTCCATACCCCCCATAATGTTCTGCCCTTTTTGCACCATTTTTTCGATCACGACTCCGTCCGCTGGAGAGTAGATCGTCATCGTTTTGTTCGGTGTCCCTCGCTCCTCGAGTGCTTTGATCTCGGTCTCAGGAACATCCCAATTCTGCAAACGACGTCTGGCGCTCTGAATCAAATCATCGGAACCCTTTCGAGCTTCTTCAAGGCTGCTTGATTCTAACTTCTTCCGATACTGCAGCGCCTGCAAAAACTCCTCTTGAGTCGATACGAGCTCAGGACTGTACAATTCCATCAGCGGCTCGCCTTTGTGAATCAGCTTCCCCGTATAGTCCACATACAGTTTTTCAACCCACCCCATGATCTTGCTGTTCACCGAGTAGATTCTCCGTTCGTCGAAGTCGACCTTGCCCACGGTGCGGATTGTTCTGTTGAGTTTTCGTTTCATCACATCTTCGACTTTAACCCCGATGTTCTGCACAACCACGGGATCTATCCTGATCCCCTTCCCATTGCTTTCTCCTTCATAGACAGCCACCAGATCCATTCCACAGTCCGGCGCTTTCCCTGGCTTGTCTGATGTATACCAAGGATGCATAGGGTCTTTGTAGTATGCGATCTTCCTTTCGCCCGTACCGCCCGCTTCCTCGTATACCGGAACGAAGTCCATTCCATCAGATGCCTTCTTCGGCGTCGGGGAAGTGATCTGAGGATTCATCGGATCCCGATAGTAAAGGATCTTCCGCTCGGTGGAGGAACTGCCATGACTCGCTGGACGAAATATCAACCAACCGCCGGCTAAGCCGATAACAATAC
>JBGPAN010000260.1:0-6104 GCA_041480785.1 Bacteroidota bacterium
CGAGCGAACGAAGGAAATAGGATTGCGCAAATCTGTCGGAGCGCGAAAAGGAAACATCCTGAGCCAGTTTCTCACGGAAGCAGTCGTGCTCTGTCAAATTGGTGGACTGGTGGGAATCGGTCTGGGCGTTCTTGGGGGAAATCTTGCAGCGGTTGCGTTCTCGATGCCGCCCGTGTTTCCGGTCGACTGGGCAATCATCGGATTCCTACTCTGTGCCTTCATAGGCGTGGTCTTCGGTGTCTATCCCGCCTGGAAGGCCGCCAACCTCGATCCCATCGAGGCGCTGCGGTACGAGTAGCGAACAAGCGAGTCCGAAATGAGAAGGCCGAACGGCTGACCTGAGTGGTCGACGTTCGGCCTTCGGTTTTTCCATCCCCTGAATCGTGTGTCAGGCTTCCGGCAGCTATGCCTTCATCCTCTTCCCATGCTCCTCTTCAGAGAAGATCCATCCGACGATTTTGCCGGGATCGATTTCCTTGAAATCACCCCAGTAAGCACTGTTGCGCATCTGCCGGGATGAGGTGTCGCCTGTTGGAATCGACTTGACCTCACTCAGGATGATCTGGAGCCTGGTTTTCCATTGTTCCATGCTCTTTGTCCGCAAATCCACCCATCCGTCGTGAGCCCACGCGTTGAGAAATCTGTCTGTGATCTTCAGTTCATTCTCCCCGCGGTATGGCGGGATCTTAAGATCGGGTCCACGCAGAAGCGTCTTGCCACCAGAGAGAAGTATGGGGATGCCGATAGAAATGATCTGGGACCGCAATTGAACGTTTTCCCGGATGAGAGCTTCAAGTTTTGCAGACATTGACTTGGCAGATGCTTTCGCGACTTCGTCGACGCTGCCATAGACCAGCTTAAGAAGATATGCCTCATACAGAAGCTTGGAGAGGCGGGGGGGGCCGAGGAATTCAAACGCGATGCTATGAGTATTGTGTTCCTTCTCGAGGCGCTTCATCTCTCTCATCGCTGAGTCGAACATGAAGCCGGCACGGTATGTCGGTGCCAGGGATGCGTTGTCCAGGGCGTTGATGATATCGTGGCCGGTATTGCCCCCTTTGATCTCATAGAGGACAGACTCTGCGATTTCCTCGGGCGTGACGAACTCCATCTGTCCCGGCGTCGAGATGGCTTCGAATTCACCTCTAGAGAACACGCCGTTCTCGCCTGTGTCAATATAGACAGAATGAAGCCGCTGATTCGTGGACTTGAATGTGAATGTCTCGTCGCGCAGCTTCAGCGTTGCGTCAAGCTTGAATCCCTGCTCTGGGGGGCAATCGATGAGTTCGATGGCCTTGCCGCGCTTCTTGATTTCGCCGTAGGCGATCTTCTTCCATGCGATGGCCGCTGTTGGTTTGATCTCCTTCGTGATCGGCGCATCGGGAGTGCGTCCCATCAGAAAGAGGAGGAGGGTGTGTGCACCGGCGACTGCTGACTTGCTCAAGAGTACGCTGGATGGACGCTCTTCGCTGTGTGTATAGGGAATGTTGAGACCCATGCCCCCCGTGCCGCTTGTTCCGATTTTGACGTAGGTTGTTGTGCCGACCAACTGCATCGATCTGTACAGGATCTGTACGTGCCGGATCAACTGCGGTATGTAGAGCGTTGCGAGCAGGCGTTCGGTATGATCGTGGAGTGCGGAGTCTTTGCCGCTCTTTGACGCGCGAAGGGCCTTGCGGACCTCTCGTGCGACATGAAACAGATCCTGATAGGCAATGGCTGTCGCGGAGTTGATGCAATCGACGACAATATCGGGCTTGAATTGCTGCAGGAGCTGGTAGATTGAAGAACGCTCCAAGACCGGCATCGTCAATTCATCCAGCAAATCGTCGATGAGCATCCCGCGAGCATCCTGATTCTGAAGAATTGCATCGCGGGGGGTATCTTTCAATGTGTGTCTGACAAAGATGTTCCCCCACCACGGGACAAAAAAGTTCTTGCCTGCCTTGGGGTATTCACTTCGCAGCTGGTCAACGGCTTCCATTGCCTCCTGTTCGAGCAGAGACGTGACGATAATGCGTTTGGGCTTTTCCGGCATCATCTGCCGGCACACGGCGGAGCCCACCAGGCCCCAGCCGCCGAGTGCGAGGACGGTTTTGTTTTGGATATCCATAGTAATCTTGCAGAGTAGTTGAGACGTGATCGGTTTAGAGATGCATCATAGCTTTTCCACGACACACGCTGTTCCATAGGCGAGGACCTCCGTCACGCCTCCCATAATCTCGGTGGCGTCGTAGCGGAATCCGATGATCGAATTCGCTCCGAGAGCCTGAGCGTGTTGGATCATCAATTCAAAAGCATCCCGCCGGGTCGCCTCGCAGAGCTCTGTGTACAGAGTAATGTTCCCGCCGAACAAGATCTGGAGTCCTGCCCCAATGTTTCCAAACACCGATCGGGATCGGACGACAATACCTCGGACAACGCCCATATTCTTGACAATACGATATCCATCGAGCTGGAAGTTGGTAGTGACGTGTGAGTGGTCCATAAGCATCAAGCCTTCCTGTATGATGAAAGATGATGAGTGGCAATCGAAGACTATCGTTGCCCCTGTATCCGGGGACCGTCGAACGTCAACGGCTTGACTTTTTTCCTTTGAGCAGGGTTCTTACAAGATCATAGTATTGACCGATTTGGGCCTGGAAGTACTCGCCTGTTCCCGGCCCATTGAAACCTCCGTGGATCGCCTGGACCACACCGGTGCGATCAACAAACAGTGCTGTCGGATATCCCGGGAAGTTGGTCAGTTGCGATTTTACTCTGGCCTCGACGTTGGCTGAAGCAGTCGAGCCGCAGAACAAAACAGGGAACGTAATCCCGTAACGCTCTTCAAAGAGCAGCAAATTCCTCCGCGCTGTCGCGGGATCGCCACTCAACTCAAACGACAGTCCCACGATTTCCAGCCCCTGATTTCCAAACTCCGAATATAGCTTCTGGAGTAACGGCGCCGCATCCATACAATTGTGGCACCATGTCCCCATCATGTCAAGTATGCGCACCTTGCCCTTGAACTGCGGTGAGAGATTGCTCAACGTGTCACCCATCACCGTCGTCCCGGAGAACATGAACGGTTTTCGAGGATCCTTCAGGGACGGTTTCTTCGCTGCAGGCAGTTCTTCAATCAACGTTGCGCGGGGCTCAAGGGTGAACGAGACCGGAGGCGGGGTTCGATAGAACAGTGTCCCGCTCCACGAATTCTGTACTCGTGTGAGTTCCATCATTTGTCCCTGCCACCCCGTGAATCGTGTCAGCACCACGGAATTACCGATTTGCTTTCCAGTCATGAGGCCAAGATCCCCCGATGATTCCACAATGGTCCCATACACCGAATCTCCATGAGCCCAAAATGTTGCCTGTGATGAGCTGTCAATTCCTTCTGGCTGCTTGAAGTACGCCTGAAACTTCCCGATGAGCGGGACTTCGGTGCTCGCTTTTGTCTGCACGGGTTGATCGGATGGTGTTTCCGGGATAGCCTCAAACTTGTTGACCACCGTGTCTTTTCTGAAGCGGAGGAATTGTCCCGCGAGCCTTCCACTTTTCCAGATTCCTCGCATGGCCGCACCATATTCTGAAAAGACAAAGGTCAATGAGTCTCCATGAAAATAAACCTCTGGAATCGGTGTCTGCTCGGAGCCATTCAGGAAGTATCCCGTTGGCGCTGGCTGTTTAAGATCGAGGAAAACAAGGAAAGGAAGCTGCTTCTGACCGGGCAACTCAAGAGTTCCTTTCCACAGGGCTTGCTCGGGGGGTGGCGCTTGTTGACATCCGGCAACAGTCAAAAGAATGCAGAGAAGAACGAGAGCATGGGCGAGCTTCATAAAGCGGACTTTCTAGATTACTCCAGGATGTTTCGCTGTGCCAAACGCTGAGATATAAAGGATGAAAAGGAACAACAGTGTCTGGACTGCATAGAAAAGTGTGATTTGTTTGTTCAGAGATCGGATCGATGTGTCGGCATTCATTGGAGCCGTATGGTCGTCCTGCGATCGAATGATCTTAAGACGGCTTCGCATCAGACCGGGGCCGTAGAACATTCCATTGAAGACCATGACGACGTACAAAATGATTTTCGCGACGAGCCAGCCCTCCGCGTACCACGCTGAGGTCGATCCAAGGAAACGATTGTGAATGTTTGCTATGCCGGTGAGGAGGAGGAGGATTGCCGCGAGCGGAGACAAGAGTCCGATGATCCTCGATATTCCGGCTACATAGAGCTTCAAACGAAGGTCAGGCTCTCTTCTAAGTTTCCTGTCGAGGATGAATCCCGCAAGGAGTGTTGTCGTCAAGATGCCGACACTCAGCAAATGCAAAACGAAAGCGACAGAAACCCTCATGGCGAGAACCGCTCTTAAACTCTGTTGGGAAATGACTGGTTACAACTCTTGTGCAGGCGCTTTGAGGCGCTGTCTAAGATAAGAAAATGAATTCACAAAAGGGAAGCTGGAAAGCCAGATCTGCGAAACAAAAGAGCCGCTCTTGGAGGGCGGCTCTGCAATTCCCGGTAATGCACGGTTCAATCACTCATGATGATGGTTGTTCCCCCGCCGCCTTGGTTGCCGAATCTGGCATTGACGATGTTGTTGAAGATTGAGCCGAATGTGTAGCTGATTCCGAAGGAGCCCCAGTAGGAATAGGTCTTTTCGAGCTCCCTGCGCTGCTGATAGACTTCCTCGGCTGTCAATGAACTTTTGGCCAAAGCGAGCTGATCGTGAATCGCACTGTATCCGCCGTAGATGGTCAACGAAAGACCTTCAAAGATCCGGATGGATGAATTTGCGGAGACACTGAAGTTGTTCTTGGACAAATCATGAAGATACTGCGAACCGGAGAGTGTCACAGAAGTAGATCCCCAGGGTTGCTGCATCGAAAGCGTTGCAGAGAGAGAATGGGTCAAGAGCGTCTCAGACTTCTTGAAGTAGATGGTTGTGTCGATGTATTTGATCGGCATAATGCCGATCTGGTACGCGATGCGAAGCTGTCGGCGAGTCGATTCCGAGTAGGGGAACACATTGTATTCAATCCCGGGCTGAACCGTGAGCGCAATGTCGGTATTGCTGTACGTCGAGGAGTAAAGATAGGTGAACAAACCTGCCGACCAGTGATCAGAAACGCTCATGGCGATAAAGCCGTTGAGATTGTAGCTGCGGGAGATGGACCTGCTCACAACGGTTGTCGTGTCGTCAGTCTGGAATTCGTACTTGTTGTCATTATAGTACGATTTCAAGCTGAAGCGGAGTTTCCAATCCTCCGTCACTCTGCTTGCAGTGAACCCGCCGTTGAGTGATGTATACTTGTACTGAGATTCGCCGTTCAGCCAGCTATTGAAGTTGAAACTGAAAACCCAATAATCCCACTTGTCTGTCACCTTCGCTGCTGAGGTGGGTTTGTTGTAAGCGACGCTGAAATATTCTGCGAGAGGAGTGTGGATGACATAGCGGACGAGTCCCGTCTTGAGTACCTTCAGCATCCCCTTGCGTGTCATATCCTGTGTGTCCGTCTTGTTGGCGTTGTACTTCAGTGTATCGTTGACTCCGTCGAATTCGAGCTGTCCGATGAATGTCAGTGTGTACTCCGTTCCTCCGCTGCCAGTGTACATCTGCGTAATCATGACGTGCACGTGGGCTTGCTTGCGATCGCGCACGTAATTGACAAACGTCAATTCAGTGTGAAAATAGTCCTGATCGCAAAGACTGCAGTCGATGAAGACTTTCAGCGCGGATTTCTGCAGGCTATCGACCGTATCCTGTTGAACTTGCGCGAGCAGTGGAACGGAGAACAGCGTCAGGAGTAGGGTGAAATGAAACAAGAGCTGCAAGTGCAAATTCCGCACGGCCATTGATTCCTCCCTGGAATGCACAGGTCAACGCAGTGAATGTTGATTCGATGACATCACGAGAGACTCTGAGGAGAGACACACATCTAGAAAGTAGACAGATTAACTGTGATGAGCAAACGAAATGCCGGCAGGTGATATTTTGCTCCGACCGGAACATTCATTAGACGACGATTGTTTGATGAAAGTCGCCGAATCACGTGACCTTTTCAACTCAATCGGCCCCTTTCTTCTTGCGGCTTCAGGGGGGGAATGGTATATTTCCGCGAAG
>JBGPAN010000261.1:0-6092 GCA_041480785.1 Bacteroidota bacterium
AACCAGCGGGCTTCGACGAACCTGAGAGACTTTGATGAAAAATAATAAAGTTTGAATCTACTCATCCAGTACCTAGTGATAACGACGTTGGTCGATGAGGCGAATCCCCAAACAATGCCATACGACGGAACCCCTGAAAAAGCTGCCCGAAGTTATAGAATATTTGAGGTTTTGTCAAGCCATTTTGTCCAATCTACTCGAAATCGTGCTCGAAATAGTCAATGGCTCGCCTCCCCTTCGTTTTCTCTGCAATTGCCGCGTCGAGACGCTTGGCAAACTCCTTTGCCGAGTCATAACCATAGTGCTTCTGTAGGTAGTCCAGCGCAATGACTTCAACGATTACGGTGATGTTCTTTCCGGGGAAAATGGGAAGTTTCACATGTGGAATGTCGACTCCAAGGATGGAAATGCTTTCATGATCGAGACCCGTCCTGGTGTATTCGAGGTCATTTCTCCATTCCTGTAGCTCGACGAGGATTTCAAGGCGCTTCTGAAACCGAATCGAGCGAATGCCGAAAATGGAGCGAACGTCGATCAGACCGAGACCTCTGATCTCCATGAAATGTTTCACGACATCCGTCCCCGCCCCAATGAGAATCCCCTCCCCCTTGCGTGTAACCATGATGACATCGTCCGCCACGAGACGATGTCCTCGTTCCACCAAATCGAGCGCGATCTCGCTCTTTCCGATACCCGACCTCCCTACCAGAGCCACTCCAATTCCGTAGACATCCATGAAGGATCCATGGAGCACGGTCTGCGGCGAAAACTGGTCATCGAGAATGTCACTGACAAAATACACCAGCTTGGTCGTCTCGAGCGGAGTACGAAAGACTGCGATCCCCCTCTGCGTAGCGAGAACGAGGAGCTCCGGATCAAGCGTGTTGTCATTGGTAATGATCATACAGGGGATGTCGAACTGAAGCAGCGTCTCCACGGCATGGATGCGTTCGGAAAGACTGAGATGCCGGAGATATCGTACTTCCGTATTGCCGACAACCTGCACCCGGTCATATGTGAACAACTCTACATACCCGGCCAATGCCAGTCCCGGACGGTGGATGCTTCTATCCCGGATGACTTTGTCAAATCCTACCTCGCCATTGGCGGAGGTCATCTTCAGCCGGTCTTTGTTGCTTTCGAAGAAATAGCCGACCGTGATGCTTTCACGCCGGGACTCTTTGAAATTGTCGAGTGTCATCGAGGCATCCTCTCTTTTCTACGTCTTTTCTCTCACACGCCGGACTTGCGTGCGATCTTTGGCATGCAGCCTCTCCTTGTATTTCTTCAACTGAGCAAGCACTTTCTCCGTCGCTCCATCGATAGATTTGTTGAAGTCATCAGAAGTCTGAATCGCGGTAATCTTGGTTCTGTACACCGAAAGGATTACTTCGGCAACCTTCACGCTGTTACGGGCTTTTTCAAAGCTGAGCTTCACCTCACATTTGCGAATGCCGTCATAGTAACGCTCGAGCTTCGCAACAGTTCCCTCTGCGTACTCCACCAACGTATCATGTGCTTTGAAATGTCTTGACGTTACTGTTGTGTTCATAGAAGCTCCTTTCTTGAAGCACGGTCGAGCAACTCTTCCCTACCCCTTTGGATGAGATTGTCGATACACCTTCTTCATTTGTTCCGTCGATACATGAGTGTACACCTGCGTTGTCGAAAGGCTTTCGTGTCCGAGCAGTTCCTTGACAGCTCTCAGGTCTGCACCGCGATTCAACAGATGCGTCGCAAACGTATGTCGAAGCACATGCGGCGATCTCTTCTCGAGCTCGGAGACTTTGCCTATGGCACTCTTCACCATTCGAATCACCGCTTCGGGATAGAATCGCTCGCCTTTCGGGGTGAGAAAAAACGCATCGTGTTCCTTCCCTTGCCTCTTATCGAGCACAAGCCTCTGCCTGTCAACATGATAAGCCCGCATCGCCTGCAATGCACACCGACCGACCGGGATGATTCGCTGCTTCGAACCTTTCCCCGTTACTTTCACGACTCCCTGCAAGAAATTGATGTCGTCGACGTTGAGCTGAATCAGTTCATTCAGCCTCATCCCCGTCGAATAGAACAACTCAAGAATTGCCGCATTCCGGCGTCCGGCGACAGTTGAAGTATCGACGGCATCGAAGAGGCGCTTCATGGATGATTCATCCAGAAAGGACGGGAGTCGTTTCTCCAGCTTCGGCGAGATGAGCGTGAGCGTCGGATTCGCTACAACAATCTTGTGCCGCTTTGCATAGCGAAAAAATGAACGCAGGGAGGCGATTTTCCGAGCTACGCTCTTCTTGGCCAGTCCCTCATCAAGCAGACTGCCAAGATACGCCCTTAGCAGGTCTTTTCGAACCTCCTCCAGAGAGTGTACGTCGTTGGATAGAAGATAGGAAATAAAATGGCAGAGATCAGAATCGTATGATCGGAGGGTGTTTGGTGAATAGTTTCGCTCGACTTCCAGGTACTCGAGAAAACTGCGAACGATCTTCTGCATACCACCAGAACCCTTTAGATTGGGTATGAACAATCGACAGGCGCGTTACGCCCCAACAGCCATTTGTTCTTTCTCAAACTCTTCACCGCATTCAGGACACTTGAGATACTCTCCTCTGGTTTGTGTGTACTTGTTCACGATATACGTTGACCCGCAGTTCGAGCAGGGCTGGTTGACCGGCTTGTCCCAGGAGGCAAAATCGCATTCAGGATACCGATTGCAGCCGTAGAAGACCCGCTTCCCTTTCTTGGTCTTTCGCTCCACCAGGTCGCCGGTTTTGCATTTCGGACACGGTATGCCCATGGAAATGGGTTTCGTGTTCTTGCACGCCGGATAGTTCGAGCAGCCCAGAAAGGTCCCGAACCGCCCGGCCTTGACGACCATGTCTCCCCCGCACAGCTCACACTTCATGCCGACCAAATGCTGGTGCTTCTCTGCATCTTCGGCCAGAGGCTTCGTGTTCTTGCACGCCGGGTACCCCGAACATGCTATGAATCGGCCATTCCGCCCCCACTTGATAATCATCTTGCGACCGCACACTTCACAGACTTCATCGGTCTCTTCCTGGAGCGATTTCTTGATCTTCTGAGCCTGTTTGTCGACCTTCTCAAGCGCCCGGATGAATGGGTCGTAGAAATCCTTCATGACCTTCACGTATGGCTGCTTCCCGGAAGCAATGGTGTCCAGCTCCGCTTCCATTTGCGCCGTAAACTTCACATTGAAGATATCCGGGAAATACTGAACAAGCAGTTTGTTCACTTGCATGCCCAGCTCATTTGCGTACAGCTTTCGGTCCTTTTGCTCGACATACGTCCTGGCGATGACGGTGCTGACGATCATCGCAAACGTGCTCGGACGCCCGATACCAAGAGACTCAAGCTCCTTCACCAGACTGCTCTCGGTGTAACGGGCAGGCGGCTTCGTGAAATGCTGACGATCAATCAGATTCTTCAGCGTCGCCAGCTGACCTTTGGCAAGATTCTCCGGAAGCTTCGAGACCGGATCCTCCTCTTCCTTTTCCCCCCCATTCTCCTCCGCAACATCATCATAGACCTGCAGGAAGCCTCTGAACAATGGACGCTGATCCGTGGCCCGGAACAGATAGTCGCCACCGACAACGTCGACGGAGAGTTGCTCGAATTCTGCCGGTGACATCTGGCACGCGACAAACCGATTCCAGATAAGTTCGTAGAGCAAATAAATGTCTTTATCGAGGTACTTTTTCACCGCCTTGGGCGAGTACTTCATCGAAGTCGGACGAATGGCCTCATGCGCATCCTGTGAGGATTTCCCCTTCTTGAAGAGGCGCGGCTCTTTCGGCAGGTATTCCTTGCCATAGTTCTCGTAGATGTATTCACGAACATGCGCCACGGCTTCTGCACTCAGTCGTGTGGAGTCCGTACGCATGTAGGTGATGAGCCCGGTAGGACCGTCTTCCCCCACTTCCACGCCTTCGTACAATTTCTGTGCGAGCATCATCGCACGTTTCGCCGACATCCTGAGGCGTCGCGCAGCTTCCTGCTGCAGCGTGCTTGTAATGAATGGAGCAGGAGCATTCCTCTTTACCGGTTTCCGCTCGACGTTCTTGATTTCAAACTTTTGCTTCTGGATGTCGTCCAGATAGCCGCGCATCGTGGTTTCATCGGGAATGCGAGGCTCGGATCCTGCAACTTTTTGCAGCTTCGCCAGAAAAGGCTCGCTTCGCGAAGTCTGAAACTCCCCGGTAATGGACCAGTATTCTTCAGCCACGAACTTGCGAATCTGCTCTTCCCGCTCGCAGATCAAACGCAGAGCGACAGACTGCACTCGGCCTGCAGACAATCCATAGTACACCGTCTTCCAGACAAAAGGCGTCACCTTGTAGCCTACGATACGGTCCATGGCACGACGAGCTTGCTGCGACATGACCAAATGCGTATCAATCTTCTTCGGATGGCGCATGCCTTCCAGCACACCTTCTGCCGTTATCTCGTGGAACAGCACACGCTTGATGTTTTTGTTGATTCCACGGATCTCGTCCGCCAGATGTGCGGCAATTGCCTCACCCTCGCGATCAGGATCGGTCGCCAGAAAGATCGTTTTGGCTTTCGCAGCCCGACTCCGCAGCTTCTCGATGACCGCGTCCTTGCCCACGATATTCTCGTAGACGACTTCGAATTCATTCTCGACATCAACACCCAGTTTGCTCTTGGGGAGGTTCTTGATGTGGCCTACGGACGCCTCAACAACGTACTCCTTTCCGAGATACTTGTTGATGGTTTTTGCTTTTGAGGGTGACTCAACAATGATGAGTGATTTTTCCATGGTGTACTATTAGTGAATCGTGTCGTCGCTATTCAGCGAAATTCGCCCGTTCATGCCGGTTGGACCGTCACTGTCCAACAACATACCGGCAACAAAGCTCTTCATCTCCGGCATGCCCGCGCTGGAGAAGCCCGCACCCATGATGCGCTCGATGATCGTTTCAATGTCGGCGTTGGAGAGCAGTCCGAGCTGGCGGCATTGCAGGAGATATCCGAATCCTTCGGTGGTAATGACCATTTTCTCTGCCTCATGAAGCACGCGATGGGACAATCGAGTGTCTTGATCCTTCGCGACGAGCTCCTGCCCGACAGACATACGCTCGAAAAGCCACGAAAACGCCGTTGAGATCTCGCTTTGCGTGTATCCGTTTTCCGTCAGAAGAGAGACATCGACGTCGTTCAGCTGCTTGTTCGATTTCAGCTCGCTTACCAGAAAGAGGATAATTTCAACAATCCGTTCCTGCATTTCACTCTCTATGTATTTGATTTCGAGAGACGGGAGAGGTGGAAATCTTCCCGTCGTGTCATCCTTGCCTTTTGTCTCGGGCCTGCATCAGAGTATCCCAGCAGGTGCAGCGTCCCATGAATCAGGAGGCGCCGCGTTTCTTCTGCGAAGGTCACGCCGTAGTCCCGCGCCTGACTTTTCGCGCGATCAAGATTGACGTAGATCTCGGCTTGTGCACCCGGTTCATCCCCCTCCCCGAGCGGAAAAGCGATGACGTCGGTGACGTAGTCGTGGCCAAGGAACCGGCGATTCATTGCGCGAATCGCGCGACTTCCCACGAAGACGACCGACAGCCGGAATGAAGGGGAAGATTCATCCTTGAGAACGCTTTGGATGGCCCGGAAAGTTTCCCGATTCGGAAAACGGAGTGATGGGTGATTGTTCGATGTGAAAATCATCCAACCTTATTCTGTTGTTTCCGTTTGGACTTCTCGGCGCTTTTCCGTCCCACCTTCGTCTCCGAGCCTGGGGAGACAGCCTGAGGAAGGATGTTTTCGGTCAACGACAATGCAATGCCGGAGAGCATAACCTCCGGTCCCAATGCCGTGAAGTCCCCCGACAAGATTTCGCGGTCCACATTTGCGTAGAGCGAGCACCCCCCCTCCCGTTCTACCGTGAGCCCCGAGAGCTTCCCTTCGACTTCCGCGACAAAGGTAATCTCTCCCAGGAGCTTGCTGACGACGTAGCCCGTGCAGAAATGAAGCTGCAGATGAGCCGTCGGCGTGTACACAGAGATAAGATTTCCCTTGCGCTGACCGATGTGGATGTTTGGATAGATTTCGAGAGCCAGTTTTCG